>CAZSFB010000001.1:0-5305 GCA_964606035.1 uncultured bacterium
AAAGGAGGACCGGATTGTCTCGATACCGGCAATCATATCGTCAACCGATTTGGCACCGTTGGTGGCATGGCGGGTAGTCTGGCGGGCTAGTTCATCGGTCGACTTTGCACCTGTCTCCACTTTGGAAATCAGGCCATTGAGCTTTTCAAGAGCGATAGCGGAACCAGTAGAAATTTCTTTCAGGCGTCCTACTGAACCACCAACCTGCTCGATGGAGCGAATCATTTCTTCAATGGCAGCGCTGGTTTCCTCGACTGACTGGGAGAGACGCACGACATTCTGATTGATCGTGGTCACCTGAAGTGACATCTGGCTGATGGAGTGTGAGCTTTCCTCGGCTGACTCGTTTAGAACAGAGACGTTTTCGCCAATTGAGCGGATCGAGTTGTGCAGCAGTTCCAGGTTTTGGGATGTCTCCCGGACACTCAGTATCTGGCTCTGGGCACTCCGGGAAACCCGCTCGGAAACGTCGCTGATTCTGGCGGTTACCTGGTCAACGCCATCTGCAGATCTGCCGACACGCCGGAGCGTCGTCTGCAGGGTATCGAGCATGATTGAAAAGCTTCTGCCCAGGTTTCCGAGCTCGTCTTCTGACAGGATCTGCAGATCCCGGGTCAGGTCTCCGCCGCCGACTCTCATGGCGATGTCATTCATGCGGTTAATTGGAGTCGTAAAATCGGCCGCGCCCAGAACTGAGACCTGAAGACTCACGATAGTCATGATAAGGATAACGAAAAATGCGATCCTGGCCGTATGGTCCAAGCTGCGTTCGATTTCGTCAAAGGAATAGTATGTAGCTACATAATGGCCGGTCCATTTTCTGGTTTTCAGATCCAGAACCTTGACGGCGACCAGCATGTCGAGTGTCTGCGAGTCTTCGATCCAGTCGTCAGCCTTTGTCTCAAGATCCTTGTTCTCATTTAGCAATGCCGTAAGTTTCTGGTTTAGCCCTTTCGGGATATTTTCCCGTTTCCCGAAGAGAAATTTTCCAGTCTTGTCAAAAAGAAGCATGGGCTGGCGGGTTGCAGCATCGACAGACTCCATCAGCCGTTTGGCTTCGTCGCCACTGAAGGATTCGTAATCCAGGTTGGCAAAGAGGCCGGACTCTCCCAAGGGTCCGGCGACGCTGAAAGCGGTCGCAGTCAGCAGGTCGCGGCCCACCTCGACGGTTCGCCCCTGCAGATTCCAGATGCTCAGGTAGCGGGTGGTAAAAAAGAATGCGACGAGCGCTGCCACGAGCAAGAGGAAGATCGAGCCGGCGATTTTCCTCTGCATCGTGACCAGCCGGAGCTTTTCAGGATAGTAGGGTTCGTCCAGTAGCCCGGCGATGCGGTCATAGTCATAGGAGACCATCATACGGAAAAAGAAATACTGGTAGGGGACAAGCAGGAGCCCTTCACAGGCAATGCCGATGGCAATGAAACGCACCAGGGGTGATGGAAAATCCGCAAAGTGGGTCAGCCCAAAATACCATGCGGCCGCCGAGAAGAGCCAAAGGCCAAGGGAAATCAGTGATTCGCTCAGCGGAAATCGTGAGAGCTCGTCGATGGCGCGGTGAATAAGCTCTTTGGGAACCTGGCGCTTGCGCCCTACCAGAGCCATCAGTTTCCTGTTGTCCTTGAGAAGCCACTCATAGTTGGCAGCAAGGAGGGCCGCTGTCGTGATGAGCATCGACAGGACAATGATTGCGAGAAACCCTGTCTGGTTGACCGTTTCGGTATAGTATTTGAATCGTCCGGATACAGACTGGTAAATAAGCGTCCAGAGGATCGCGACAGCGATAGCTGCCGAGAAAATGCAGAGCATCCATGCGCGCAGTGGAAGCGAAACCAGTTCGTTGGTTTTGACAAAAAACGGCGCAACCCAGCGGAGTTGCTTACTCCACAGGGTTTTCAATTCCTCAGGTGTCCTTAAGCCTGCCATCCGGTTTCCTTCACACGGCCTCAGTCAAGTGTTGGTATCCTGAGCTTCTGCCCGCAATTCATACAGAGGGTCCGGGAAAATTCATTTCGGGTCCCGCATTCGTGACAGATCAGGACCGCTTTGTCATCTTCATCCTGGAGGTCTTCCCTGACATAGGACGGATCGGGTTTGGTTTCCCGCTGGAATTCATGACTCAGATCTAGCTCCGGGGTTTCATTGTCACCGCCCGACAAATCCACTCCAAGGCCTTCCCGCTCGATCAAGGGTCTCTGGGGGAGATCATCACCCAGCCATTCTGGAAGTGGAGCTTCCGACGCAGGGGTGGCCTCTTCGTCCACTTCGATGAGTTCGATGTCGTCCTCATCCGGGGCGGGTGGAGCAGGAGTTTTTCCATCTTCCAGATTGACCATTTCCGGATCGTCACCAGAGGCTGTCACGGAAGATGCGGGTTCGGCATCCAGGTCGATCATCTCGATATCGCCTGGAATCGCTTCCGTCTGTGATGCTCCTGTATCGCTACCTGAAGACGTCGGCGGGGGGGACAGTTCGCTGACGAGCGAATCAAGGTCCATGTCGCTGTCAAAGACGATTTCGTCCGGGTTGTTATCCTTTTCCGGCATCAGAAGAACCTTACCCGATCCGGGCCCCCAGAAGCATCTCGACAAACGCGTCTTCTAGGACCTTATGGGTTTCGCGGGGCGAGACGGCGAGAAAATAGATCCAGTAATCGCGAGCGGCGACCGTACAAAGCGAGACCTTTACCGGTTGACGACCGATTTTTGCTGCATAGGTAGTTAGTTCTCCGGGACCCAGTGATGTTGTGATGGGCCTGCGCTGTTCCTGGACGTATAAAAGCGTTCCGAACGTACGGCGGGCATGGTTACCGGCGGCCCGGGAAAGTTCCTCCGCACCGACCCGCTCACTGGGGTCATCGCGGCGGGAATACTTGATCCTGACAGCTCCTTGCGTCGGATTGCTCTGGATTTCAAACCCGGATCCGTCATCTGGCCATCTGAAAAGGGCCTTCTCCCGCTCAACGTTCCAGATTCGTGACTCTGCAAGCGCACTCGCCCCCCCGGGAACCGGAATGCGGAAGGGGAATTCGGCGCCGAGTGGAAAAAATGCTGCATCATCCCTCGCTGGTGCGCCGGTGAGCCCCGTTGGAAGCTTATCGGCCGGATACTCCGGGGTATTCGTGGCAGTCACGATGGCTGTTGGCGTGGCGGGTTTGGTTATTTTCCGGGTGGTTCGGGGTGACCCGGATTCCTTTGGTGAAACCGCCTTTCCACGAGGGCGCATCTCTGGACTCAGTGCGGTTTCTGGTTTTTCCCGTATCCTGTTCAGCTCTTCCGAGGAAATACCAACTCTTTCATCGCCATCAAAGTAGATAATCCGGTCCGGTATGCCGTCGAAATTGTCGTCTATGACCTTGAAGGCCAGATGGCCATTTGCATAGTGCACAACCAGATCAGGCTGACCGTCAAAATTCCGGTCGGATTCAGTCCGTGCGATTCGTCCATTTGGATTCAGGTATTCCCAGAAATCTCGTTTCCCGTCATGGTTGCGGTCATAACCAATTTCTACCACCACACCGTCAACAAAAGCGGCCCATTTGTCTGGTTTGCCGTCTCCGTTTTTATCAAAGGAGAGGATTTTTGGGGTAGATGCTCTGGATGGACTGGAGGCAGGAACCGGTCCAGTCTCTGACCGTACCGGCAAGGGAAGCAGGCAAAATGTGACCATGACCGGAACTGCCAGCAGGAACCTTCCGGCTCTCGGGAAAAACTCCATAATTACAACTGATTGTAAACTCACCGGCCTGATTTTGGAAAGCCGTAATGGAAGGTTCCCCGCAGCCTGTGTCCCACACAAAGTTTTACCGTGTTTCGGCCCTTGGAGAGAAGGAGAAAGGTTGCCATTTTTCCAGCAATTTCATAGATTTAAAGGGTTTTCATGGTGGGAAAGATTCCAGCGTTTTCCGGCGCGAGCCGGAACCGGCGAGCCGTGTGCATCGTAGGTGCAGCGATTTGGTTTGCGCTTGCCGCCTGCAACTCCAGGGTTTCGCTGCTGGATAGTGATGGGGATGGCGTCATCAACTCACTTGATGCGTTCCCCTATGACCCGACCGAGTGGTACGACTCTGACGGTGATGGGATTGGTGACAACGCCGATCTTGATGACGACAATGATGGGGTCGCGGACATTTTTGATGGTCCGCGCATTACTCCTGAGCTGATAGACAAACTCCGTCGGCTTGACCCCAAGCGTGATGCCTATCCCAGGTTTGGCGGCAACGGCATTCCCGATGCTGAAGAACTGGAACGTCGCCTGAACGACCGTCTTGCGGGTGATAACCTGTATCTGTTCCAGTTCGATCCGACGCAGAAGGGTGATTTCTTTCCTATCCTTGCGACTCAGCCTGTTGTTCCTGCACTATCGGGCCAGCTGGAAATCGGGAATCTGCTTGGGGACGAGCTCGATTTGTCATTTCAGCTTGCGGACACCAACAGCAACGGGATCCCAGACATCCTGGACAATGACATCGATGGTGACGGAATCCCCGATTTTCAAGATACATTTCCCCGGGACCCTACGGAATGGAATGACACGGATGGCGATGGCGTTGGTGATAACTCGGATTGCAATGACGACGGTCCCGGAGGTCTCGCCATTGGTCTCCAGCCCTGTATTCCTGATGTAAACGCACCATTCGGAACCGAGCCGGTTATCCTGATCCAGTTTGACCCGCCGGGAGGCCCGATTGCCAGATGCCCGATTGATGGGAACGTGGATGGCATTGTGGATGATCTGGGTGTCAATCCGACAGACGATCCCCTGGATCCTGGCTACGTCGTTATTACTACTTGTCAGGATTTCAGCACCCCCTGCCTGCCGATCAATACCTCCATCAATCCTGATAGCGGCTATCACTTTGTCTGCCACGATCTGCTCCCGCTTGGAGATTTGGATGGTGACGGGACCGTAAACCGCGACGATCCGGATATTGACGGTGACGGAGTTTTGAATGAACTGGACAGTGATTTTCGCCGTGACGGAATCTCCGATCCGGTGGACATCGATCGCCTGGTTCCTGAGCGTCCGGATTTTTACTGTCCGGCGCGGCTGGCCCGTTGCGATCTGGTTCCGGATCCCGTGGACGATGATTTTGACAATGACGGATGCCCGAATATCCGGCCCCCCGGTGACCCACGGGTCATTCCGAACTGTCCGCTGACAGGTGACCGTTTCCCCAATGACCCGCTGGAAACCATAGACTCTGACAATGATGGCGTCGGAGACAATGCTGATCCGTGTCCCTTTGATCCTACCAATACATGTGGCCTTCTGGGCCCTGATGCTGATCTGGATGGTGACGGAACTC
>CAZSFB010000001.1:5315-26620 GCA_964606035.1 uncultured bacterium
GAACAGCATGGATCTGGACATTGACGGCGATGGTGTGCCGAATGCGACTGACAGATTCCCCTACGACCCATTTGAGGCTTTTGACAATGACCTGGACGGCATCGGCGACAACGCAGATCAGGACGACGACAATGACGGTCTCCCGGATTTGCTGGAGGGTTTTCCGCCTTCTGTCGAACTGCTGCTGAGTACCGGAACGGCAATGTCGGCAGAACGGTTGCGTTGCGAGCTGAACTGCGCTTGTTCCAGCTCGGCTCCTGATTGCCAGGAACCCGCCTTTATCTGCCAGCCATCCCCTTTCCCGGTCTGCCGCCTGGGAACCAGTCCGCTGTTCCCGGATTCGGATCTGGACGGTGAAAGCGATGGAGACGAATGGAAGCGCCTGAGTCAGATCGCGGGCTATCCGGTATTCATCAAGCCGGGTAACGACATCCCCCCTCTGACAATTATCGATAGCGGGAAACTCACCTATCCCTTGCTTGATCCAGATACTGATGGAGATGGCATTCTGGACGGATCGGATCCGTCGCCCTACGGAGGGAGTACGGGACTTCCTGATGCGGATGGGGATGGCTTGATCGACGCGGTGGAGCAGTGCGGTGGATCCGGGCAACCGGCCTGCCTGCCGGCACAACCGGTTCCCTACGGAACCTCACCGGGTTTCAAGGATACGGATGGTGACGGTCTTCCGGATCCCAATGAAGTGGCGTTTGACCTGACGGGCAATGGCCTCTTCAATGATCCGGAAGATTTGAATACGCTCACGTACCAGACGGTTTTCTCCTTTGCCGATGCCGCGGAAGAGATATGTTTCAACTCGCCAGGAAATTGTACGGCTACATTGCAGGCTTGCGCTGCGCTTCTGCCTCCTGTGTGTGTTGCTGAAGCTCGTGCGGGCCGCCAGTGTCCGGCTGTAAGGCTTCCCTGTCATGAGATGGTTTCCATTGGCCGGTATGACCCGGTGAATCCAGATGCGCCGTTGCCATCTCCACCAGCTGCGCTGAATCCGCTGCTTTTCGACACGGATGGTGACGGACTTTCGGATGGCGAGGAGCTTACAGGAGTTACTGTTAACGGCATTACGTTCCGTACCAATCCGCTTCTGGAAGACACCGACGGAGACCTCTGGCCGGACGATATCGATAATTGTGGGACAATATACAACCTGACCCAGGCCGACCGTGACTTCGACGGTATCGGGGATACATGCGATCCGGCATTTACGCTTCTGACGCTGACTTCCGCCGATCATGACAGTGACGGTCTGACCGATAATGAGGAGATCCAGCCCAGGCCGCGGGATCCGGCGAGACTTTCCAGACCGCATCCTTCCAGTCCTGCACTTTCGGATACGGATAATGACGGAGTCCCGGATTTCTACGACATCTGTCCTCTCTATGCAGCAGCAAATCCGGATTATGCAGATCCGGACCTGTCTGATTCGGATGCAGACGGGATTCCGGATGCAACAGACGGCTGCAAATGCGAACCGGGCCCAGGGCCATGTACGCAACCTGTGATTGATCCGGCAGACAGTGATGGTGATGGCATGGCGGATATCATTGAGTCTTTTGGCTTGCGTCCCGGAGGATTCCGGTCGGATCCCAATGTGCCCGATTCGGACTGTGATGGAATTAACGATTCAGTGGACAATTGTGTTTGTACGCCCAATCCAGACCAGATCGATTCCAATTCGAATGGCATCGGCTCGGCCTGTGAATCGCGTTTCGGGGAAACATGCATGGTCTCTACCTGTACTCCCTGATCGTTCTGGTCCCTTCCGCCGGTCACGTCTCCAGACTGAAAAGTTCAGCGCCCGCATCCCAGGTAGGGAGGCGAGCGCTGAAACGGGATTGCAATAAAGGGATTTGGGCCGGACTACATCATTCCGCCCATTCCGCCCATGCCACCCATTCCGCCCATGCCACCAGGCATTCCGCCCGCCGGGGCTTCCTTCGAGGGGATCTCGCTGATCATGCACTCCGTGGTCAGCATCAGTCCGGCGACTGAGCAGGCATTGGTGATGGCCTGCCGGGTAACCTTCGTCGGATCAATGATACCCTTCTGTACCAGATCTCCGTAAGTTTCCTCCTGAGCATCGAAACCAAAGGTGTCTTTGCCTTCCAGGATCTTCCAGATGACGATCGAGCCGTCAATGCCTGCATTCTCTGCGATCATCCGGGCTGGCTCTTCAAGGGCCCGTTCTACGACGGTAACGCCAAACTTGCGGTCCCCCTTGACCGTCCCGGCAAGCTTCTTGACTGATGCCTGGGCACGGAGCAGGGCGACACCGCCGCCCGGGACCACGCCTTCCTCGACAGCCGCCCGGGTAGCGTGAAGGGCGTCCTCCACCCGGGCTTTCTTTTCCTTCATCTCGACTTCGGTGGCTGCTCCGACGCGGATCACGGCAACTCCGCCTACCATCTTGGCAAGCCGCTCCTGCAGCTTTTCCTTGTCATAATCAGAGGTGGTTTCCTCGATCTGGGCACGGATCTGCTTGACGCGGGCTTCAATGGCCGGTTTCTTGCCGGCACCATCAATGATCGTCGTGTTGTCCTTGTCGATCACGATCTTTTTTGCACGGCCCAGGTCGGCCATGGTCACGTTTTCCAGTTTGATGCCCAGCTCTTCGGCAATGCAGCGGCCACCGGTCAGGACTGCGATGTCCTCCAGCATGGCCTTGCGGCGGTCGCCAAAGCCCGGAGCCTTCACGGCGGCAATCTTCAGAACGCCACGGATCTTGTTTACAACGAGGGTCGCCAGCGCTTCGCCGTCGACTTCTTCGGCGACGATTACGAGCGGCCGGCCCGATTGAGCCGCCTTTTCAAGAATCGGAAGCAGATCCTTCATCGAGGAAATCTTTTTCTCGTGAATAAGAATCAGTGCATCCTCTAGCTCAGCAATCATCTTTTCGGGATTCGTGACAAAATAGGGCGAGAGGTAACCGCGATCGAACTGCATGCCCTCAACGACTTCCAGTTCGGTCTGAAGCCCCTTGGCCTCTTCAACAGTGATCACACCCTCTTTGCCGACCTTTTCCATCGCCTCGGCGATGATCTTGCCGATTTCGGTGTCACCGTTGGCCGAGATCGTTCCGACCTGGGCGATTTCCTTCTTGTCCTTGATTGGCTTGGACAGTTTCTTGATCTCGCCAACCACAGTTTCCAGAGCAGTATCGATACCGCGCTTCAGTTCCATGGGGTCGTGACCGGCAGTAACCAGCTTCACGCCTTCGCGGTAGATGGCCTGTGCGAGTACGGTGGCCGTTGTGGTGCCGTCTCCGGCGGTATCGGAAGTTTTGGACGCGACTTCCCGAACCATCTGGGCACCCATGTTTTCAAACTTGTCCTCAAGCTCCACTTCCTTCGCAACAGTGACGCCGTCCTTGGTCACGGTTGGGGAGCCGAAGGTCTTCTCGATAATGACGTTGCGGCCCTTCGGGCCCAGCGTCACCTTGACCGTATTTGCGAGCTTGTTGACGCCTTCGAGAATTTTTGAACGTGCACTTGTGTCGTAGAGCAATTGCTTAGCCATGATGAATTCTTTCCTTACAGAGTAGTGTTTTCGGGGAGTCTCAGTTCTCGACGATGGCGAGAATGTCTTCCTCGCGCATAATCAGGTGCTCGACGCCGTCGATGTTGATTTCGGTGCCGGCATATTTGCCGAACAGGACAATATCGCCCTTCTTCAGGTCGAGGGGTTCAACCTTGCCGCTTTCCAGTATGCGGCCCTTGCCGACAGCAATGACCTTGCCTTTGGATGGTTTTTCCTTGGCTGCGTCGGGGATGATAATCCCGCTCTTTGTCTTTTCTTCTTCGGCTTCCCGCTTTACCAGAATGCGGTCACCCAGGGGTCGTACTGCCATAGTCCGTTAATCCTTCCTTGCTTCCTGATAATAAAGATATTCTATTTTCTCAGTCCCCTTGGCTCAGGGAATCATCCCGGAGAAGGGCCACCCGCGGCCCTGTCTAGCACTCAATGGGAACGACTGCCAAAAGGACCGGCGGAAGGAAATTAAGACCGGTTTTCAATGGGACAAGGGGCTGGTCACCAATCAAGGATCTGGAATCCTGTAATTTTGGATAAAGGCAGGATAAATATCTGTTATTACTGCAGATTTCTATTGCCACTGGTTGAAGTTACGCATAACGTCTACAGGAAAGCCCCCTTGGGGCTTGTTCTCATTTGAGGATAGATTGCAGAACGTGGTGGCAGAAAAACCCAAAAAAACGGAAAAGCCCTGGGGGTATGAACTCCTGTGGGCGAAGACTGACCGGTATGTCGGTAAAATCCTGCATGTCAAAAAGGGCGAGGCGCTGTCGCTCCAGTATCATGAAATAAAGGAAGAGACGCAGTACGTAATTTCAGGACGTCTCAGGGTTGATCTCCAGCTGGAGAACGAGCCCATGCGGACGATTGAGATGGGACCCGGAGATATCCTCCATCTGAAACCATTAACGCGGCACCGCCTTACTGCTCTGGAAGATACTGATGTTGCCGAGGTCTCTACTCCTGAACTCAACGATGTCGTCCGGCTTGAAGACCGCTACGGCCGAGCAGGTACCAGCAAGCCTTAGCCAAACCTGATCCCTTTTTTCTCACGAATCAGTTAGCCTCCGGTCACTGTGGCAAAGAAATTCAAGAACCGTGTGGGCGGGGAGTGGCGCCAGGGCATGGACTACTACCGGGTCCGCAGTCCGTACTCGGACCGGCTAGTGGGGCACGCGCCATATGCATCGGCGGAAGATATAGAATCAGCCCTCCAGCAGGCGGCTGACTCCTTTCGGGAAACCCGGCTCCTTCCCTCGCACCGGAGGGCGGACATTCTGGCCCATATAGCGGCGAGTATCAGCGAAAGAGCTGACGAGCTCACCGAGATGATCATGCTGGAAGCCGGCAAGCCTGTATCATTCGCCCGGTCTGAGGTGCAGCGGGCCGTCGGCACATTCATCATTGCAGCGGAAGAGTCCAAGCGTTTCGGCGGCGAGACGATTCCCATCGATATCGAGGCACGTTCCGAAGGTTTCTTCTGTGCGACAAACCGGTATCCCCGAGGTCCGCTTTCCGCCATTACCCCGTTCAACTTCCCGCTGAATCTGGTAGCCCACAAGGTCGCTCCGGCCATTGCCACGGGAACACCGGTGATACTTAAGCCCGCAAAGCAGACACCGCTGACAGCATATCTTCTCGCCGAAATCATCGAACAGACCTCGTGGCCCCGTGGCGCATTTTCGGTCCTTTACTGCCTGGATGAACTTGCCGAAAAGCTGGTAACGGATGACCGGGTGAAGACCTTTTCCTTTACCGGCTCCGACCGCGTCGGCTGGAAGCTGAAGGGCGTGGCGGGCAAGAAACGCTGTCTTCTTGAGCTCGGTGGAGACGCGGCAGCAATTGTTTCGGCAGACGCGGATCTGGATTGGGCGGCTTCCCGATGCGCCCAGGGGGCTTTCGCCTATGCTGGCCAGATATGCATATCGGTTCAGCGGCTCTTCATTGAGGAAAAGATATATGATGCATTCCTCCAGAAATTTGTTGAGTCGGCCCAGAAGCTTCCGGTCGGGGATCCGGCCGATGCGGCGACAGTGGTGGGTCCGCTGATCTCCGAGGAGGCCGCCAAAAGGGTTGAAAACTGGATTGAGGAGGCCCGGGTTGCGGGTGCGAGACTTCATACCGGTGGAACCCGCAACGGCAAGATGGTTCAGCCTACCGTGCTCGACCAGATGCCGCCTAATGTCCACCTGTCCTGTGATGAGGTGTTCGGGCCTGTCGTCTGGTGTGAACCGTTCAACGACTTCGACCATGTGATCCGGCGGGCGAATGAATCCCGTTATGGACTGCAGGCCAGTGTCTTTACCCGGGATCTCCAGCGCATGTTCCGCGCCTGGCGGGATCTGGAGGTTGGCGGAGTGGTCGTGAACGAGTTTCCGATGCTCCGGATTGACAACTACCCGTACGGCGGGGTGAAAGATTCCGGAGAAGGCCGTGAAGGGGTAAGATCAGCCATGGAGGATTTTACCGACAGCAGGGTTCTTGTCGTTAAAACCACCTGAGGTTTGTCTTTACTGCCGATGTCTGACGCGGATCATAATTTTTCCTGGCATATTCCCGGCCTGCTGGCCGGGTCCGGGGGTCCGGCACCGGGTCGTGACCCGGGAATCTGGCATGGTTTCTGGGGTGGCAAGGGTATCGTCCACGTTGTGAATCTGACGGAACTTCCCCACAGCCCCCCATCGCCGCTGGTCGAATGGCATTATCCCACCGCGGACATGTGGGCTCCCGAAATTGATGATGTGGTGAGGATCCACAATCTTGTCGTTGATGCGGCCCGGAAGGGCGAGCCGGTAGTGGTTCATTGCTGGGCCGGAATCGGGCGCACTGGCACTGTGCTTGCCTGCCTGCATCAGTCTCTGGAAGGACGCACACTGTCCGAAACCATGGAGTTCCTTCATCAGCGTCGCCGGGGTCCACAGACCCGCAGCCAGTCGGCCATGATAGAGGAGTGGGAACGGAAACTCCCCTCCCTTGGACTTTCCCGGTTGCCCGGGTCTGTCCGTCCTTAGTAACCGGCCATTTCCCTGATAGGATAATGCCGGGTTGTCTGGACCGTTAGGAGCCAATATGCGGATTACGCGCGTCTATACACGAACGGGCGATAAAGGGGACACCGGGCTTGGAAGCGGCCAGCGGGTTCCCAAGGATTCACTCCGTATCGCTGCATACGGGACCACTGACGAGCTGAACTCGTCCATAGGACTGGCAGTTGCGCTTGGCGTGACGGCTGGACTCCGGGATTCACTGGAAAAGATCCAGCATGAGCTTTTCGATCTGGGCTCTGACCTCTGCATTCTGGAGGAGGACAAGGAGGCCTGGGCGAGGGATCCAGCGAAAAAGGACTGGAAGATTCCGCAGATCCAGCCGGTGCAGATAACTGCGCTGGAAGTGCTCATGGACCGGCTGGGCGAAGAGCTGAAACCTCTGGAGAATTTCATTCTGCCGGGTGGTACCCCGGCGGCCAGTCAGCTCCATGTCGCCCGGTGTGTCTGCCGGCGGGCTGAACGGGAAGTACTGGCACTGTCCCGCGTGGAGCGTATCGGGCCACAGGTTATTCCTTATCTGAACCGGCTTTCCGATGCACTTTTTGTCATGGCCCGGTATGACAACCTGAAGAATGGTCACGGAGATGTCCTCTGGAGCCCTTCCAAGGGCTGAGGACAGCCGCGATTGCCAAATGACGCATTGAGCCGTTAGGTTCGGTTCAGAAAGGCGGCGAGCCCCTTGCAAACCGCAGTCGACACTGCGGGGGAGACGCCGACCAGGCAACTACTGATGAAGATCTTTGAGGGGCGTGTGGACCTCGAAGGGATCGAGCGGATCCAGACGCCGCTCCCGTTCCCGCCCAGCCATATCAACAGCTATGTTATCCCCGGCCGGGAAACGGTTTTGATTGATACCGGTATCAAGACGGAGGCCGCCTGGAAAGCCCTGAACGAGGGACTTGCGGCCATTGGGCTTAAAATTACCGACATACGCCATTTGCTCGTTACCCACGGCCATATAGACCATTTTGGACAGGCCAAGCGGATTCAGGATGCCTCGGGGTGCCACATCTACGCGCACGAACTTGAGCGGTACCATATGGAGGCGAATTTCCAGGAACGGTCAACTCCGGACAGCCCGATTTTCGAGTTCTTCCAGGAATGGGGTGTGGAGAAAGAACTGGTCGAGCGTGCTTTTAGCGGCCAGCGGGCAGAGGGCGTCGTCCGTGATAATGTGAAAATCGATCATGCGTGGACAGATGGTGAGGTTCTGCAGTTCCCGCAGGTCCGGCTCAAGTGCATCTGGGTCCCGGGCCATGCGGTTGGTCACACCGTACTGCTTGAGGAGCAGCGTGGGATACTTTTTTCTGCAGACCACCTGCTACCGGACATTTCGCCGGTTCCGCTGCTCAACTTCCCGGATGCATCGAAAAAGGAAAAGACCCGTTCGCTCGTCGACTATGTTCAGTCACTTTACAAGGTCCGGAATCTGGCGGTCACAGGGGCGCTGCCATCCCATGGGGATCCCATCCCGGATATTCGTGCCCTTATTGATAGCTACGCGCTGCACCGGAACCGGCGCTATCTCAAGATCCGCAACATTCTTGAGGAAAAGGGACCCATGACGGCGTACCAGGTATCGGAGCATGTTTTTAATCCGGACCGGGCGAAGATGCTGATGCATCTGACCATGAGCGAAACCGTTGGTTTTCTGGAACTGCTTGAGGCGGATGGTATTCTCAAGATTGAAAAGCGGGACGGGCTTCTTTACTATTCGATAAGGCCGGACGCGGGCTGAGCTGTTGACAGGAAAGGTAATCATGCGGATCGCCAAGATCAGGGAGCTGGAAGGATCGAGCATGGTGTCCTTCGAGGACGCCGCCGAGCAGATCATTCGCCGTGCATCGAAAACCCTGACGGGAATCACCGGGTTCCAGATCCTCAGAAAATCTGCAGTGGTGGAGAAGGGCCGTATCGTCGAATACTTCGTCCGCATCGGGCTGATCTTCGAACTCGCCCCGAACCTGGAGTCGCACTGGTAATTGCGGGAACCCCCGTGGAGTCAAAAATGGCAATTTCAAGCGTAACGGAAGTGATCGGGGCAAGCCCCAAGGGCTGGCAGGATGCCTGTGAAAAGGCTCTCGAACGTGCAAACCAGACGGTCCGGAATATTGTGGGTTTTGAAGTTGTCTCGGAAAAGGCCAAGGTCGAGGGCGGAAAGATCCGGGAGTACCGGGTCCAATTGAAGATCACGTTCATTCTGGAAGACAAAAAGAAGAAATGAGCGGCGGATTGGTCCCTTTTCGGCCGCAATAGAAAGTTATTCAGTGGCGTTACGTTTTTTTAAACCGGCTTTTGGAGCACTGGCAGCATTGGCTGTGCTTGCCGGCCCCTCCAGTGCCCAGACTACGCCGGCCCGCCGGGAGCATGAATTCGCTCTGGTTGATATCCAGCGGGTCATAAACGAGTCGAAACGGGGCAAACAGAAGCGGGAAGAGTTCCTGAAAAGTGTTCGCGCGAAAACCAATGAGGTCGACGCCTACAAAAAGGAAGTGGATCAACTTAACAAGGCACTGGCTGCCAGACAGAAAACCCTGACACCCTCGCAGTTTGAGGCTGCACGCCGTGATGCCGAAATGAGGGTGAAGGAGATCCAGCGGAAAGCCGAGGACATTTCCGAGGAACTCCAGAGACAGGAGGCCCGGATGGCCGCAGATCTGGCGGTCGACATCAAGATTGTTGCCGCCGATTATGCGGGCCGCAAGGGCTATGACCTGGTTCTGGAGTCCAGCCAGCACTTGATCCCCTACAAGAACGAAACGGTGGATATCACTGGCCAGATCATCCGTGAATACGACGGACTTGCCGCGCCTCCTGCGCCTCAGAAAGCCCGGTAGGCCGGGAAGTCTGCTGACATAAAATCCGGTTCCGATGCGAGTTCTGTTCATCAGTGATCTTCATGGTTCAATGAAGCACTATGAGGCTGCACTTCAGCAGGCTGAGCACCAGGACTTCGGAGCACTCGTGTTTGGCGGAGACCTCGCCCCCAAGAACTTTTCCGGTGGCCGTTTTGTCGAGCATCAGGTGAACTGGCACAGGGATGTGCTTTTCCCTCGCCTGGAGGCGTTCAAGCTCAAATGCCCCCGGACCCGGATTTTCTTTGTCCTGGGTAACGATGACACCAAAGCCGCAGAACAGGAATTCTCCCGCCGGGACGGAGAGATTATCGAGTATATTCACCTGAAATCAGTAGAACTGGAACCGGGACTGAAGCTCTCAGGATACAACTGTGTGGATATCTCTCCGTTTCCGCTGAAGGATTTTGAGCGGTGGGACAAGCGCCGGGGCCCCAGGCCGGAGAAGATCCGGATGCTGAACGGGCTTGTGACGAATGGACTGAAGCTGGACAACTTCCAGTTCAGTGAGGATCCGGAACAGGACAAAGGGCCCACGCTCGAAGAGGAGATTTCGCCGTTGGCGAAGGAACAAAAGCGCGGGGTCTCGATTCTCGTTACCCACTGCCCGCCGTATCTGACCCACCTTGACCGGATGATGCTGGGGAAACACGTGGGTTCACAGGCGGTCCGTGAATTTGTCGAGGTTACGCAGCCGGCGCTTTCGCTTCATGGGCATATCCATGAATCACCCAGGATGACGGGGAATTTCAGTGACAGGATTGGGGATACTGTCTGTGTGAATCCTGGCCAGGACCCCTACAAAGGGATTGTCTGCTTTGTGACTTTCGACACTGATAATCCGGCGCGAACGCTGAAATATTTCGTGGAGAAATAGTTTCAGGCCGCTTCGTAACGACCCGTGGCAGTTTCCCGGAGATCTCCTTCTTCCTGGAGATAGCGGATCAGTGGCCGTATGAGCATTTCCCCGCTGATGGAAGCCCAGGCTTCATAGCCGGGAAGCACCGGCATGTTGAACAGCGTTCGGAAATGTCTCGCGAGTTTACGAGGGGAATCATCCCCGGAACGGACAAGGTCCAGAATGGTTTTCAGCCGTTCGTCCAGGGTTTTTGTATAAGAGGCAATTCGATTCCTGTATTCGTCACCTTCGAACCATCCCCGCCCGTGTGCGGCAGCGGCACGCCGGACAGGAAGCATCTCCAGCCGGGAAAGTGAATTGTAGGTTTTCCGGACATCGGAATCTGCATCCGGCGTCACTGGGCCAGCCCGGGTCAGGTCATAATCACCGAGGACGAGGACACCCTCGGCTGGGAACCAGTAACAGGTGTGGCCTGCCGTGTGTCCGGGGGTATGCAGGGCGACCATTATGGTGCCGTCCAGATCAATCACCTGCTCCGGTGCTATGACGCCATCCACCCTGCGGTGGTTATACCCCATTCCGTCGTAGAATGTATCGATCTGCCGGGCCGCTGCTTCATCCGTAATGCCGCTGCGCTCGTGGGTTGCCTGACGGGACTCTATGGGTGCCCGGTCAGCCTCGGGAACATAGAGCGGAATATCTGCAAGCGCACATGCCGAAAGGGCATGGTCCTCGTGCCAGTGGGTCAGGCAGATCCGGCTGATTCCATACGAATTCTTTAGCGACCGGGCCTGGCTTACAGATCCGCCCTGATCAATCAGGACCTTTTCACCGGCGTTCACATAAAGACCATTGCAGTTGGGGTACGGGGATCTGTCCGGTCCCGGCAAAAAAACCAGACACCCTTCGCGGGGGAATGCACCAAGATCCAGCTGCACTATCGTGACATCCTTGCAGGCGGGTCACGCGGCGACTTCGCCGCGGTTGATCTTCTCGAACAGTTCCGGGGTTATCTTCACGTATTCTTTGGCAACAGTATCCAGGAAATAAAGCGGCTCATTCACTTTCGAAGGATCAAAACCTTCCTTCTTTAGATGGGTTTTGACGTACTTGAATGACCCGGTGAGGTCGAGTTGCTTCTGAAGCCGGATGAAATACGGAAGCGAGTATTTCGGCAGACTGGCCAGTACATGCTTGGAAAACTGGCCCAGATCGAACGAATCATTGACGACGACCGCCGCCATGCCTGCCCGGCCCTCTGCACCCGGCACCTCAACGCCATAGACATTGGATTCGATAACCCCCGGAGCCTGATTGATGACGATTGACACTTCGTTGGTGGAAACGTTCTCGCCCTTCCACCGGAAAGTATCGCCGAGCCGGTCGGCGAAGGAGACCTTTTTACCCTTGTGTAGGTTCACGAGATCGCCAGTGTTGAAATAGTCGTTCCCGTCACCGAAGGCGTTTCGGATAATCTTTTCCTCGGTTTTCGATTTGTCCAGGTAGCCGTCAAACCGGTTGATCTTGTTCATCTGCCCGATGAGGATTCCCTGCTCGCCGGCCTGTGCCCGCACGCAGCGGCCCTGTGCATCCTTCACGATCAGTTCGGTCTCGGGGTCAACTTTGACGACTTCCTGGCCGGGAAGCAGACGGCCAAGCATACCGGGTTCCCCATCGACATTCACGATGGCCACGTTGCCTTCGGTCGCGGCGTAGAACTCAATGACCTCCTTGACGCCGAAGCGATCGACGAACGGAATCCAGACATCCTTGCGCATGCCGGCACCGATCATCAGCCGGAGCTTGTGCTTTCGCTCCAGTGGATGTGTGGGGGTATGCAGCAGGTAGCGACAGACCTCGCCAATATAATTGAAGGCCGTTGCATCGTATTTGACGACATCATCCCAGAACTGGGTGGCCGAGAACTTGCGGCGAAGCGCCATGGCCGAACCGGTGGCGAGAACAGATCCCCACGCGGCAACGGCCCCGGTAGCATGGTAAAGCGGCAGGGCCAGATAGGTGACGTCGTCCGGCTGGAGTTTCGAGAGTATCCGTCCGAAACTGATGGAGGCCCGCATGAAACGCTGGTTTTTGATCAGCGCCGCCTTTGGCAGGCCGGTGGTACCTGACGTGTACATGTAAATCATCGGATCTTCGACGGTCTGCTCCATGGTTGTGCCGGGATCCCGGGTGGCGGCATGGTCAAAGATCGAATTGTACAGCCGTGCATTTGCGGGAAGATTCACTCCGGTCTTGTCACTCCAGACCAGGACGTCCTTCATCGTCAGGCCGTTCGGGAGGTCTGTTTCGATTTCCTTCAGGTTATCGAGGTGCTCATTGCCCACGAGAATCCACCGGGGATTGCATATCTTGATGGCATGAACGAGCTGAACTCCGGTTACGTGCGTGTTTACGAGTGACGTCACCACGCCGATCTTGTTCAGGCCGACCATCGTGAACAGGTACTCAGGCCGGTTGTCCATCAGCAGGGCAACGACATCGCCTTTCTTGGCCCCCTGCGCGCGGAAGGAATCTGCCACCCGGTTGCAGGCTTCATTGAATTCGCGATAGTTCCAGACTTTGTCTTCGTACTTGAGGCAAACCCGGTTCGGGGCCTGGGCGGCGGTTTCTTCAACCAGACGAGCTGCGGACTGACTCGCTCCTTCCTTGAGGGTAACGACCATCATGTAGGCGCTTCGGACGAAAACGTTAATAAATTTCGCTCTTGAGCGGATTTCTTTGAGCATTGGCGGAACCCCCTATAGCCTTGAGAACTTCTGGTCTGTACGGCCGCCCATACGAACCCAAAACAGGGTTATGGGTCAAGCCGGGATTATGATTGACTCGTCAGTCAGTCTATGGCAAACCGGATGTCCGGATGGAACGGGAGCTTCCCGGGCCCGCACAGGGACCGGGGCCGGAGGGGTTCCGGCAGCCGGCCACCCGTAATTAACCAGTGGAAGACGCGACCCCGGTTGGCGGCGCGCACTTCCGGTTGTTTTTAAGGAGACCTCGCCGTGTTTGAACTTAACGACATGCACAAGATGACGCAGCAAATGATCCGCCAGTGGTGCGACAAGAGCCTGCGTCCGAATATCCCCAAACTCGAGGAAGGGGAGATGCTTCCGTACGATCTGATGCGGAACATGATGAAGCAGTTCGGGCTTGATGCCATGGCAAAAATGTCCCTTCAGAAGCGGGTGAAGAAGCTCCGGGAGGCCGAGTCCGGCGAGGAAAAGAAGAACGAGGCTCCCAATTCGGCCATGTCTGAACTCATGGGCGAAGGCGGTGGTGACCCGATGATGATGATGATCGTGGTCAAGGAGCTTTCAAGGGTATCGCCCGGTTTCGCTATGAGCTGGGGTGTTTCAATGGGCCTGGCCGGCGGGGCGATCATCTCAAAGGGCAACGCGGACCAGGTAGAAAAGTACGGTATTCCGATGGCGACCATGGAAAAGGTTGGTTCCTGGTGTCTCACGGAGCCGGGTGCGGGATCTGATGCCTTTGGCTCAATGTCAACCACGGCGAAGCCTGATGGCGATTACTACGTCCTTAATGGCCAAAAGACCTTCATAACGAATGGTCCGTGTGCCGATGTTTTCGTGGTTTACGCGAAGATCGACCGTGGGCAGCCGCGTGCCGAGATGCCGGTCAACACGTTTATCCTTGAAAAGGGGATGCCGGGTTTCACCCAAGGCAAACCGTTCAAGAAGATGGGAATGCGTGATAGCCCGACCAGCGAACTCTTTTTCGACAACGTAAGGGTGCCGAAAGCGAATCTTCTTGGCGGCAAGGAGAAGACAGCAGAGGGCCGGGCAGACACGAAGGAATCCCTCGGCAACGAGCGGTCCGGTATCCCCGCCATGGCTCTGGGTATCATTGAAGAGTGCTACGAGCGGAGCGTCAAATACGTGCAGGAACGCAAGCAGTTCGGCAGGCCGGTCGCGGAGTTCCAGGCGGTCCAGCTCGACATCGCAGACATGTATGTGAAGCTCAAGAACGTCGAGAATATCGTCTACCGTACCGCGTGGATGCAGAAGAAGGGTATTCGAGATGTGGCATTCATCAACGCATCCAAGGCCTACTGTTCACAGATGTGCGTGGATGTCGCTCTCAAGGCGATTCAGCTCCATGGCGGATACGGTTACATGGAGGAATACCATATTGAGAAGCTGGCCCGGGATTCCAAGCTGCTTGAGCTCGGTGCCGGAACGACGCATATCAACTATCTGACGGCAGCCCGTGCGGAGCTTGGCGTCGCAAAGTAATCTGAAAAGTCTTCAGAACGCGGTGTTTTGCAAAAGGCCCGCGGGACAAATAAGAAGAAACAGTCAAAAACCAACCCAAGGAAGGAATGTACCCAATGGCCATTACCCCTGACATGACCGCCGACCAAGTGAAGGCGGAACTCAGCAAGATCAATCCCGGTGACAACCGGGCACTCCGTGAGGCGACCAAGGATGCCAGCCCCAAGCAGGCATATGAGGTCATCATGCCGTTTATGTTTGAAAAGCGTGGCGCCGAAGTGAAGGACGCCCTCGCGATGGTGAACGGCTCCCTGCTCTGGGACATCACCGGTGACGGCGGCGGCAAGTGGGCGATGGTTTTCCCGGGAGACGGAACGGTCAAGTTCGTCCCGGGTGACAAGCCTGATGCTTCGGCCACCATCCAGATGTCTTACGACAGCTGGAAGGCCATGCAGTCCGGTGAAATGCCGCCACAGCAGCTCTTCATGAGCGGCCAGATGGTTGTCACTGGCGATATGAGCATGCTCATGCAGCTCCAGACGGTCATGCCCCAGTAAACTCCTGCTACAGGACGCACCAGAGCCCGGCACCCGAAAGGGGCCGGGCTTTGCATTTGCATGTGCATATTGTCCAGAAATCTGCCGGGAACACTTGGGTTCAAGACAGCCCGTAGGCACCAGCCTACCCGGACCTTCGGTAATTCAAGAACTCCTTGTGCAGGAGAGCCTTGCGGCGGCAGAGTGTCAGAAGAGTTGCCCGATCGTGAAGTTAAAGACGGGCGTACCGAAGCCGGACCCGTCAGCGGTCAGGTACTTGGGTTTCACGAGAGGGAACCCGAGCTCAAGGCGGATGGGCCCGACAGGGGAGAACCAGCGAATACCGGCACCCCAGTCGGCAAGCCACGGACCCGAAAAGATCATCTGGTGGTCACTGTAAACATTGCCAGCATCCACAAAGACTACTCCCTTGAGTTTCGCAGGCTTGTAGATGGGAAAAACCATTTCACCGGAGACAAACCCCTGCTTGTTGCCGCCAATGCGGACGGCCTGTCCGTTCTGGCCGACGTCAAAGGGACTGACCGAACCAGGGTCATAGCCACGGAGATTTTCAATCCCGCCGCCGAAGAAACGCTCCTCAATCAGGAGGTAGAACGGCTCCCGGCGCTGGAGAAAACTCATCTGCCATTTGGCAACACCGATGACATTCCAGAACAATGGATGGAAATAGGTGCCACTGAATTCATACAGGTTGAAATGGGAAACCACTGACGAATCGACACCGAAGATATTGACCGCTGTCCGGAGCGAGGCGGAGTGCCGGCTGCCCACAGTTGGATCGATATTGTCATCAAGCCGGTTCAGCAGCATGGTGAAATCAAAACCAGTCTTGACGGTGTCATTGCGAACCCGGTCGCCGAGGGCGACTAGCTGTGGAGAAAGCCCTGATAGCTTGGTTCGGAAGCCGAAAAATCCGATTGACGCCGAAAAGCCGTCAAAAAACGGACTGATGCTGGTGAAATCGTAGCTGACGCCAAGGCTTCCACCGACCCGCAAGCTCTCGAAATCGAAGAACTTCCGCTGAGTGGCGTCTCCGGTTAGGGCATAGCCCCAGTAGCTGTCATAGAAGCGTGGGTCCCGGTACTGAATCGAAATGGACCGGCTTCGCTTGCCGAGCTGTCCGGCAAAGGCGAGCGACTGGCCACGGCCGAACAGGTTCTGCTGCTGGATCTGCGAAAACACAAAAAGACCATCCAGGGAGGAGTAGCCGCCGCCCACATTCAGGGAGCCAGTGGACCGTTCAGTCACCGTAAACCGTATGTCAATCTGGTCGGGAACCCCCGGCACCCGCTCCTTCGTAAACTCAACCTCGTCAAAGAATCCCAGCTGGCGGATTTTCTGCTGAGACCGTTCCAGGGCCGTTGTGCTGAATTTCTCCCCTTCGGGGATGCGGACTTCCCGCCGGATGACATTGTCGCGCGTACGGCTGTTCCCGCTGATATGGACGCGCCTGACGGATACGGAAGGACCTTTGTCGATATTTATCTCAAGAGCGACGCGCGGCTTTTCACTGTCCACGTCCAGAGGTCTGGGAATAATAGTGACATTGGCAAAGGCGTAGGACTGGTCGCCATATACCCGCTCCAGCACTGTCTGGTCATCGAGGATACGGGCCCGTGAGAATGTTTCCCCAGGCTTGGTGCCAAGCCGTTCCAGCAGTAACGCCTCAGTTTCCAGGAGATCGCCGGTAATGCGAACGGAATCGACATGGTACTGTTTTCCCTCGACCACGCTGAAAGTGACAAACAGCGCATCACGGCCAGAGGTCAACTCGACGACCGGGTCGGATATCTTGACATCGATATAACCGTTATCGAGGTAGAAATTCTTCAGCACCAGTGAGTCACGAAGCAGCATTTCCCGCACATAATTGCCGTTGTCATTGAACCAGCGGAACATGCTTTGTTCCTTGGTAAGCATCTGACTCCGCAACTCGGACTCGGGGAACGCCTTGTTCCCGATAAACCGGATCCGGCGGATGAGCACCTTGTCACCTTCCTCGATATGGAAAGTCAGTTTGACGGTGTTCTGGCCGGCGGATGGTTCAGTGTCTGCCCGGATACTGGCCAGAAAATGACCTTCCTGCTCGTACCGCCGGCGGATCCGTTCCAGGGTTCTGTCGACTGCCGTGGGCGAGTAAACAGAATTGGCCTTAAACTGGAGGTCTTCCTTCAGCTTGTCCGTGTCGATGTCGTCATTACCCTGAAAAGCAATTTCGCTGACGGTGGGACGCTCACGGATAGCCCATATGAGTCGTATACCATCAGGGACGGTTTCCCACTCGACCTGGATGTCCTCGAACCAGCCCAGCCGCCAGAGGGTGCGAATATCGTCCGCCAGCGTTTTCCGGTTCAGCGGATTACCGGTTTTGGTCCGTGTCCGGCTGCGGATCACTTCCGGATCAACGCGGATATGACCCCGCACCACGATATCCAGCACTATCTGTCCTTCGGGAGCGCGCGTAGAAACTTCTGCCGGAACAGTGGCCGAAACCTCCTGTGCCTGAACGGGCAGAGCGGCAGTCAGGATCAGGAATGCAGTCGAAACGAACCTCAATCGGCCGCCTCCGAAATCCGGCCGTCCACCAGGGTGATCCGGCGAGTCATCAGGCGAGCGAGGGCGATGGAATGGGTAACGATGATAAAGGTGGTTCCGTCCTCGCGGTTCAACCTGACCAGAAGTTGATGGATTTCCTCGGCGGTGTGGGTGTCGAGATTACCGGTTGGTTCATCGGCGAACACGATTCTGGGTTTCATCAGCAGCGCGCGGGAAATTGCCACCCTCTGCTGTTCTCCGCCGGAAAGTTCCTTCGGACGGTGATCGTACCGGCCGCCAAGGCCCAGCCGGTCAAGGAGCTGCTTCGCCTCCCCTTCAACGAAATGCCGGGGACGGCCGGCAATCAGTCCGGGCATCATGACATTTTCCAGGGCAGTGAACTCTGGAGGCAGGTGGTGAAACTGGAAGACAAAACCAAGATTTGCTGCACGGAATGCGGGCAGGGTGTCTTCACCGAGACATGTGACGTCAGTGCCTGCCACATGAAGCTGGCCCGAAGAAGGCCGTTCGAGGGTTCCAAGGACATGGAGGAGCGTCGTCTTGCCAACGCCGGACACGCCGACGACTCCGAGCATTTCGCCTGACGCCACCGTGATGTCTATGGCGTTCAGGACGTCGACCCGTCTGCCTTCGAGATCGAAATGCTTGCAAAGAGCCCTTGCCGTGATGACTGGTTCACTCATTGCGCAGAGCCTCTGCGGGAGTCAGCCGGCCTGCTTGGAGCGACGGGAAAAAGGCGGCTGCCGTAGTGACGAATACTGGCGCAACGATCACCCAGAATACGTCCTCGGCGCGTACCAGCAAGGGAAGATGGTCCATCTGGTAGACGGCCGGGTCGATCGGGACGAGATGGAAGGTGGACTCGATCCAGCAAAGTCCCAAGCCGAGGAGAAGGCCGGCAAGAGTGCCAAAAAGCCCGATAAACGCCCCGGTAAACAAAAACACCCGCTGGACGGCACCGTTGGTCGCCCCCATAGCCTTCAGTATGGCAATGTCATGGATTTTCTCGCGGACGAGGACGATCATCGAGCCGGCAATATTAAAACTGGCAACGATGACGATGATGAGTACCACGATGAAGAGGCCGAGCTTTTCAAGTGCAAGCGCCTTGAACAGGTCCCCGAAAGATTCTTCCCAGCTGCGCGCCCGGATCCGGGGTTCGTCCCAGTCTGTCAGTGCCCGGCGCATGATATCACCGCTGATGGCGCGGGCTTGATCCACGCTATCGACCCGTACCTGGATTCCGGTCACGTATTTGTCCTCGGCCGGCAAACCCGGATCGAAAAATTCCTGGGCGGTGGCGAGATCTGTGAAAGCAAGGGTAGAGTCGAATTCAGAGAATCCGAGCCGGTAAATTCCCACCACCACGAACTTTTTTGGCCGGGCTGTGGGGCCTGTGGGACCGAGGCCGCAGAGTGGGCAGATAATTGTTACCTCGTCGCCTGCACCCACAAACAGGTTCTCGGCCAGCACGCTTCCCAGAACGATACCGGGCAGTTCTTTCCGTTTCTCAATAGCAAAACGGGCGGCTTCGGAAACCCCTGTTGAGCCCGTTCCGTTGAGGTTCAGAAAGGATCCCTCGCGCATTTTTCCGCCGATGATCGACGCCCGCAGCATGTCCTTTGGAACCACGCCGAAAAGCTGTATACCGGCGACCTCGTCACCATTGGTGGCCATCGCATCCCGCTGGAAAAACGGGGAAGCGGCGATGACACCGGGGACGGTCTCGATCTTCTGCTGGATTTCCTCCCAGCGGGGCAGCTGCAGGCGGCTGAAGGAAGATTCGTAGGAAATCAGGACATGGGGACGGGCGCCCAGCATCAGGTCCCGAAGGTTTTTCATGAATCCGGCCATGACCGCCTGGACGATGAGCAGAGCGGCTACGCCGAGGGCAACAGACAGTATCCCTACGGAGGTCTGGAACGAAAAGGCCGCACGGGAACGGCCGAGCAGATAGCGGCGGGCAACCCACCAGTTCCAGTTCATTTTTTCTCCTGGGATCTGAGAAGCGGGAACAGGATCACATCGCGGATAGAAGGCTGGTCGGTCAGCAGCATGACCAGCCGGTCGATGCCGATACCTTCCCCGGCGGTTGGAGGAAGGCCGTACTCCAGTGCACGAATGTAGTCGGCGTCATAATCCATGGCTTCCTCATCCCCGCCTTCCCGGGACCGGAGCTGTTCCTCAAAACGCTGGCGCTGGTCATCGGCATCGTTCAGCTCGCTGAAACCGTTGGCAATCTCCCGGCCGGTAATGAACAACTCGAAGCGGTCGGTGATTTCCGGCCGGTGATCGTTTCGCCTTGAGAGCGGTGAAATAACAGTTGGATATTCAGTCACGAATGTCGGCTGAATCAGGGTTGGCTCGATGATCTCCTCGAAAACGGCCGTCAGACGGTCCTCGGGAGTCCGGTTGAAGCTCTCGGCGGCAATTTTACGCGCATGCGCCCTTATGTCGGATATGTCCTCTTCCGGGGCAACTTTCTGCCGCTCGCTTTCCAGCATTGAGACAAAATCATGCTCGGAAATTGCGGCCAGTTCCTTCAGGCCATTTCCGGTGACCTCCCGGACGGCCGTCTCCATTCCGATACGCTTCCAGGGACGCTTGAAGTCGATCTCCCGCCCCTGATAGGTGAGCATGGTTGTGCCATGCAGTTTTTCCACGAGGCCGGTGATCAGTTCCTCGGAAATGGAGATCAGGTCCTCGTAGGTGGCCCATGCCTCATAGAATTCAAGCATGGTGAACTCGGGATTATGCTGGGTACTGATACCCTCGTTCCGAAAATTCCGGTTGATCTCGAAAACCCGGTCAAAGCCGCCTGCGACAAGGCGCTTCAGGTGCAGTTCCGGGGCAATTCGCAGCACCAGTTCCATGTCCAGGGTGTTGTGATGGGTTCGGAACGGGCGTGCTTTGGCACCCGTGACCAGGGTATGCATCATCGGCGTTTCGACTTCGAGATAACCCCGGCCAGTGAAGTAGCTGCGGATTTCCGTCACGATCCTGGACCGTTTCCGGAATACGTCACGGACGTCGTCATTCACCATCAGATCGAGGTAACGCTGCCGGTAACGGATCTCCACATCCTGCAGTCCGTGCCACTTGTCAGGAAGCGGATGCAGGCATTTGGTCATGAGTCGCAACTCACTCAGCCTGACAGTCAGCTCTCCGGTCTTGCTCCGGAACAGTTCACCACGTCCACCCACCACGTCCCCAATATCAAGGGTCCTGGCCCGGGTGAACTGCTCATCTCCCAGCTTCGAGACATCCGCGAATAACTGGATCTGGCCGGTAGAGTCCGCGAGCTGAAGAAATCCACCCTTGCCGAAAAAACGGATCGCTCTCAGCCGGCCTGCCACCGATACCTCGACCGGTGAGGCAGTCAGCACATCGTTGGAACTGTCCCGGTAATGTTCCTGGAGGGGTTTAGCCTCATGCGTCGGCCTGAAATTGTTCGGGTAGGCCGGGGAGGGTCCGGCCCTCAGTGCTTCGAGCTTCTTGCGGCGCTCGCGTGTCTGATCGTTTTCCTGTTCCATGATGCGCTCCCCGGCCAATAAAATCCTGAATCGTTACCGCAGGTTAACGGTCGCGGACCCATGCCGGGGGCTTCCGGTCCGTCCGTTGGGGAGGGACGCTAT
>CAZSFB010000002.1:0-25470 GCA_964606035.1 uncultured bacterium
CGTGCTCAAATGTTCCCATGGCTATCTCAAGCGGGCAGTGCTGTTCGTCGTCAAGCGTGACATTGCATTCGGCTGGGCGGGATATGGCGACAGGATATCGCCCGAAACAGTCAGGGGGCTGATGCTCCCGCTATCGCAGCCCTCCATTTTCCAGCTGGTCTGGAAAAGCCACGGCCACTACCTGGGAACGGTTGCCAGTTCTCCGATTAACAACCGGTTTTTCAGCGCCCTAGGTGACGTTCACCCTCTGACAGTGATTGTCCTCCCGATACTCTATAACAACAGCCTGATCGCCCTGCTTTATGGCGACAACGGCGAAGGCAAGGGCGTGAGCCCCTCCCGGGCAGGAGACATGCAGATGCTCACAACGCAGGTCGCCGGTGGTTTCGAGATTCTCCTGAAAAACCTGCGGGAAACCCGCTCAACTGCCTCTTCATGACAATCGTGCGGGTAACAGTCCATGCCCCGTGATTACCAGGAAACCCCGGTAATTTCTGTTGCCGACTTCGTGCGGCAGGTGAACGACATCCTTCATTCCGGCCTGCCGAGCGCATGGGTGGAGGGTGAGATATCCAGTTGGAAGGTCTGGCCAAGCGGCCATGCCTACTTCACCCTCAAGGACCGTGACGCAATCCTTGAATGTGTCATGTTCGCCCCCGGTCCCAGGTATCTCAGGTTCCAACCACGGACCGGACTCGCGGTGCTTGTGCATGGCCGCCCCGATATCTATGCCCCGCGGGGCCAGTTCAAGCTCGTCACCGACCGAATGCTCCCACAGGGTGAGGGACTGCTACAACTTCAGTTCCAACAGCTCGTGGAAAGCCTCAAGGCCGAAGGTCTTTTCGATGACCGGTGGAAACGCCCGGTGCCCGCCGTCCCGGAGAGGATCGGGGTCGTCACTTCGGTGCGTGGAGCTGCCATTCGCGATTTTTTCAGAACCCTGTTCGGACGGTGGCCTGCGGCAACTGTCGTGATCGCGGACACCCCCGTTCAAGGACAGGGAGCGGCCAGACGTATCACCGATGCGGTCGTGTCACTCGCCACCCACGGCGACGTGGATGTGATTGCGCTTGTCCGCGGCGGAGGCTCGATCGAGGATCTCTGGGCATTTAATGACGAGCATCTTGCCCGTGCAATCAGATCCTCTCCCGTCCCTATCGTCACAGGCATCGGGCATGAAACCGACACCACGGTCGCCGACTTGGCGGCGGATCTACGGGCGTCAACTCCAACGCAGGCTGCCGTCATCCTGTCCCGGAGCATCGCGGATGTGTTTGACGGAATCCACAAGTGCCGACAGGCGCTGAGTGGCTCAATGGGGGCGAGAATCCGCGACTCAAGGCTCCGCATCATCTCGGCCCAGCGTGAACTCGGTGACCCCCGCCATCTCATTGGCTCCCGGAAGGAAAAACTGGCTGCGCTCCGGAAACGTATGGAACTGGGCCTGAACGGACGTATGGCACATGCCTCACGCCAGCTAAGCCTGACCAGAACCCGGCTCGAGCAGGCTGAACCGGCCCAGCGGATTTCCAGGCAAAACCGAAAGGTGGAACTGATCCGGGAACAGCTCACCCGCCGGACACTGGAGATTCTGGCCGATCGCCGCAACCGTTTCGTTGAGCTTCCGGCCCGTCTGGATGCGATGAGCCCCCTGAAAGTACTGTCAAGAGGGTATTCGGTCCTGACGACCGCCAGAGGGAATGCCGTCCGGGAAGCCGAAGGCGTATCGCCCGGCGAAACCCTCACCGCCAGACTTCACCGGGGGCAGTTAACCGTGATAGTGAAGGACCGAAAGCCTGAGAGATCCTGAAGGCCTGATGCATCTGTGAAAATCGCCAACGCAAAAAAGATCGGTTCCCGGTTTTTCGAACGCTCAGTGCTGGCTATCGGAAACTTCGATGGCGTCCACCGCGGACACCATGCCATCCTGAACGAAGCGGTGAGGCTATCCAGGGAGCTTGGGGCCCCGTCGATCATTTACACTTTCCAGCCCCACCCGCGGAAAGTCCTTTTCGGGCCCGACTCAACACGCCTGCTTACCGATTTTGGTACCAAAGCCCGGCTTCTGTCCCGGTTCGATATTGACTGGCTTGTATGGGATGAATTCACCCGGGATTTTTCGGAGCAGACCGCCGAACAGTTCGTGGAGCGCAGGCTCGTCGGAGTATTCCACGTTAACCATGTGCTGCTCGGGTATGACAGCCATTTCGGGAAAGACCGCTCCGGCGGTGCCTCTGAACTCGTCGATCTGGGACGCAGGTTCAACTTCACGGTCGATCAGCTGGGTCCGGTCCACATGGGAGAAAGGCCAATCAGCTCGAGCTGGATCCGAGAGCGGATTGAGGCCGGCGATCTGGCTGCCGCCAACGATCTTCTCGGCTATCACTTTTTCCTGAACGGGATCGTCTGGCAGGGTCAGAAACGGGGCAGGACCATCGGCTTCCCGACGGCGAACCTGCTCACGCAGGCGGAGATCCTCCCCGCCATTGGGGTTTATGCCACGAGGACCCGGCTGGATGGGACCGTCTACGACAGCGTGACCAATGTCGGCATCAATCCGACTGTCAACCCGAATGCCGGCGGTGTCAGCGTCGAAACCCACATCTTTGGCTTGGATGACGACATCTATGGGCGCCGGATCGACGTGATTTTCTATAAAAGAATCCGCGACGAGCAGAAATTTTCCGGGCTGGATGAACTGAAATCGCAAATCGCGCGCGACGTCAGCCGGTCAAAGGAACTCCTGTCGGGGCACCTTCCGCCGGAGGAATTCTGAAATGGTGAAGCCGAATCTGGCCGTTCTCGGCCACCCGGTGGCCCATTCGCTCAGTCCAGCCATGCACAATGCAGCGATCGAGTCTCTGGGGCTGTCCAGTCAATACCACTACATCGCCATGGATGTCCGGCCGGGGGATCTCGCCACTACACTCGACAGTCTCCGCAACAGTGGCTTTGTCGGCGTCAACCTGACCGTACCCCATAAGGAAGCTGGCTACAGGTGGGCGATGGAAACCTTTGGCCCGAACGGAGTTTCTGTTACCGCCCGGCTGTGCAAGGCCGTCAACACGCTGGTCTTCAGCGGCGACAGACCCCTTGTTCCGTGGGCTGACAACACTGACGGAACAGGTTTGTTCAACTATCTGCGCATCGAACAAAAGGCGGATGTTGCCGGAAAATCGGTAATGGTCATTGGCGCAGGTGGTACGGCGAGATCAATCATTGCCGTTGCCTGCGAAAAAGCCCGCCACATCCATGTTGCCAACCGTACTCCGGACAAGGCGTATTCACTCGAAAGTGAATTCAAAGGTGGCGGCGCAACCATCACGTCATCGGGACTCGACCCGCAAGCCCTTGCCTCGCATGTCACGGAAGCGGACCTGATCGTCAACACAACCAGTGCGGGGCTTCAGGATACCGCCATTCCAGATTTCCCCTGGAACTGGGTGAAGCGGAACTGCCTGGTTGTGGACGTCATGTATGGTAAGGAAACGCCATTCCTCCGGGAAGCCCGCCACCATGGCTTGAAAGCTGTGGATGGCCTTGGAATGCTCGTATACCAAGGAGCCTTGGCATTCCCCCACTGGACCGGGCAGAAGCCCGATACATCCGTCATGTTCCGGGCGGCGTTCACGGTACTGGAGGTGCGCAAGCTGTGACGCCAGAGGAACGATCTGTTGACCAGTTCCCACCAGGCTCATAGGGTGCCCCGGTAGAATCGAGAAAGCGTTTTCCGTAAATGTCCGAAAGCCCGATTCAAAGTATATCCCGGAACTGGACTGCCCTGGTTCACCGGCATCCGGGAAAGATTTTTCTGCTGGTCCTGGGAGTGACCCTCTTAGCCGGATGGTACGCATCCGGGCTCAGGCTCAGGTCCGACTTTAAGGAATTGCTACCCCAGACCTCGCAAGCCGTGAGGGACTATGACCGCTATCGCAACCGCATCGGCGGCACCGGCAGCTTCGTCATCGTCGTCGAGAACCAGAACTACGAAAAGGCCCGCGAATATGTGGATGCGGTCGTGTCGGCCCTTGAAGAGAAGGTTCCGCCTGGAATCATCCGCTATGTCGACTACCGGGTCACAGCCCAGAGGCAGTTTTTCGAGAAAAACAAATACCTCTTTGTCAGCGTGGAAGACCTCATCCATATCCACGACCGCCTGCAGACCAAGATCGAGTGGGAGATCAAGTGCAACAACCCGGCCTACTTCGACCTTGAAGGTGAATGCGAGACCGATCCAAAGTTTGACCTTTCAGACATAGAAAAGCGGTATTCCGGCCAGGGAAAGCGATACACCCACTACCGGGATGACTATTACACCTCCGAGGAAGGCGACCTGATAGCGGTCCTCGTGAAACCCGCCGCCGACGGTGCCAAACTCACGGAAGTCGCCAGATTCCTGAAAGTCGTCGACCCAGTCATCCGGTCGGTCAATCCAGCCTCGTTCGACCCGTCAATCCACGTCCAGTACACGGGCGCGTTTATTGGTCCGTACGAAGAGTATAAGGTGATGCGGAGGGACGTGGCCTCAACTGCCGTCATCTGTGTCGTCCTCGTCCTTGCCTCGCTCGTCATCTACTACCGGCGTTTCCGGACCATCTATTTCATTTTTCTCGGGACGATTTTCGGACTAGTCTGGATGTTTGCCTTCACAATGTGGTTGTACGGATTCCTGAACTCCGTTACGGCATTCCTCGGCACCATTGTGCTGGGCAACGGGATCAACAACGCCATCGTATACGTGGCCAGGTACCTTGAAGAGCGGCGCAAGGGGAATCCGCTAGAGGACGCCCTGCGCACCTCCATGGAAACAACCGTCCGGGCGACGTTTGTGGCTGCATTCACCACAGCCGCCTCCTACGCGACCCTGTTCATGTCTGATATGCAGGGTCACAAGCAGTTCGGAGTGATCGGCTCCTTCGGCATGGCGGCCTGCTGGCTGGCCACCTATCTGGCCCTGCCACCCCTCATCTGCCTGATCGAGCGCGTCAAGCCGATCGACGCTGCCGAGTTCAGGGAAAGCCGGATAAAAGTCGGTGACTGGATCTATTCGGCCATCCGGAAGAAACCCGGAGCATGGATTGCCGGAGGTACGGTGCTGACCATCACCGGCGCGGTATGCCTTGCCCTTTTTCTCAGAAATCCATGGGAAGAGGATTTCACGAAGATCCGTTCGGCCGCTTCCCTCAAGACCGGTCATCAGCATGCCAACCGGCTGATCATGGAAAAGATCTTTGATCTGTCACTGACCCCTGCAGTGATCCTCTTGGACGATCCCACCGACGCCGGCGCGGTCGCCGAAGAACTCGAACGCCGGCAATCGCTGCCCGGATCAATCATCGATACGGTCAAATACGCCGGCAACATCCTGCCGGATCAGCAGGAGGAAAAGCTTGAAATATTGGGGCGGATCCGGAATCTGCTCGAAGGGCAGGCCCTCAGGTTCCTTTCAGCGGAGCAGCGGAAAGAGGTCCAGCGGATCAGGGAATCCATCGAGCTGACCCCTATTGGACTTGAGGACATTCCCGAGGAAGTCGTCCGGAATTTCCGTGAAAAGGACGGCAGCCTGGACAAGGTGATGTATGTTTTCCCGGATAACCGCCGGGAACTGTCACAGAAAGCCAACCTTCAGGCGTTTGTGGAAGCCACCCGTGAGATTCAGCTTCCTGATGGCCGCACGATTACTTCAGCCAGCGAGCAGACGCTGATTCTCGATACCATCAACCTGACGATCGCGACCGCGCCACGTGTCATACTATTTGCCTGGGTGGCCGTCCTGCTTCTGGTCTGGATCTCATTCCCTTCACTCAGGGCCACATTCACCCTCATGCTCACGCTGACCGCGTCGCTATTGATGGTTTTCATGGGGTTCTATGGGCTTGACCAGAAACTGACCTTCTTCAACTTCATCGCCCTGCCGCTCACCATCGGAATCGGCATCGACTACGGATCGAACATATACAGCCGCTACCAGCTTGACGGCGAAGGTTCTATTCGGTCCGTGCTTCGGACGACCGGCGGTGCAGTCATCCTCTGCTCGGTGACAACCCTGATCGGCTATCTGTCCCTCCTGGTCGCCAATAACCTGATGCTTGTCTACTTCGGCTGGCTCTGCCTGATTGGCGAAGTAACAACGGTTTTTACCGCTATCGTCTTTTTGCCAGCTTTCCTACTCTGGAGGGAAAGAAAACTGACTGGAATCAGCCCTTCTGGCGGCTGATTCATGCTAGATACGGCCGGACTGGAAACTCGCCTCCCGGCCGGATATGCCTAGACACCGCCGCGTCAGGCGGCTTGAACGAACGAGGTATTTCAGATGGAACTTCAACGCGCTGTATTTGGCCTGTGGAATGGTGGACATTTTCTCCACTTTGGCGAGGATATCGGCGCCCAGCGTCTGAAGGACCTGATCCGCCGGTCGTATGACCTTGGTATCCGCACGTTCGTCACGGCCGATGTGTACGGCGAGGGCGAAGCCGACACGATTGCCGGGGAAGTGCTGAGTGCCTATCCGCGCGACAGTTATTGCCTCGTGGGCGGGATCGGCCACGATTTTGTCAAGGGTGTCCGGCAAGGAGAGAAGGGATACCCCCGCTTCACCGATCCTGCGCTCCGCACGGCTTCGGAGTTCAGGGACTATATACAGAGCGCCGTGGACAGCTCTCTTAAACGGTGCCGGACAGACCACTTCGACCTGCTGTTCCTGCACAACCCGGATCACACCGGTTACACCAGCCCCGCCATCTGGGATTCGCTCGCTGCGGTCAAGGCTTCAGGCAAAGCCCGGATGCTCGGCCTCGCCCCCGGCCCTGCCAATGGTTTCACCCTCGATATCATCAACTGCTTTGAGAAATACGGCGACAGGATTGACTGGGCCATGATCATCCTGAATCCACTGGAGCCCTGGCCGGGGAGTTATTGCTTCAAGGCCGCCAAGCAGCACAACATCAAGGTCCTGACCCGCGTGGTGGACTATGGCGGATTGTTCCACGGCTATATCCGGCCGGGACACCGGTTCTCCCGGTCCGATCATCGGGCCTTCCGCCCTGCCGGCTGGGTGGAAGAAGGGCTGAAGAAAGTCGACCTGATGCGGCCGATTGCGGAGCGCCACAACCTTTCCCTGCTCCAGTTTGCTTGCCAGTGGACTCTCGGCCATGAGCCGGTGGAGGCCTGTGTACCGACCTTGCTCCAGGAGGCCGGTCCTGATGCACGGCCTATCGAGAGCCAGCTTGAGGACCTTTCCAAGCTGCCTGAAAAGAAGCTTCTTTCCCCGGAAGAAGTCCGCGAAGTCACCGCCATCGGGGACAACAAGGGCTGCATGTCCCTGAAGGGAGGCTCCCGGCAGTACAACGGACCGCCGCAGGCCGATCAGTGGGCGATGACCCCTGAGCTTGAGGCTGTTGCCAAACGATGGGGATTCGAGCCGGACCGGGATTTCTACTTCGCACACGACCCCCGAGACATGCGCGAACGGGGCATGCCAGCCCGAGGCATCCCACAACTCATGGACCGCCGTCTCTATGTGCAGCTCCAGTGCTTTACCGGAGCCAACGGCACCGGACCGCTGGCGGAGGCACTCAAGAAAAGTGGTCTTGAGTCCGTCCTGTACATCAGTGCGAATGACCCTCACGGTGTCGGTGTAATTATTATCAGCGAGGACGAAAATACGTTCGTCACCCAGTCACGCGATCTGTTCAACAGCGAGCCGTTCTCGAAACTCACTCTCCTCCGCGAGTATACCATGTTCGGCCGCACCTACGGTTCTGGCCGGGAAGCCGATCTCGAGGATTGGCTGCTCCGCCATGCACGGCGGAACGCCATGAACGAGGAAAGCCCCTGGGCAATCTGGTATCCGCTCCGCCGCAAGGGTGCATTCTACAAGCTTCCGGAAAGCGAGCAGGGAAAAATCCTGTTTGAACACGGGGTGATCGGTCGCAACTACGGAGCGGCCGGCCTTGCAAACGATATCCGGCTTGAAAGTTTCGGGATTGATTCCGATGACAATGAGTTCGTCATCGGTCTGGTTGGTCCCAGACTCCAGCCGCTCTCGAGGCTGATCAAGGACATGCGATCAACAACCCAGACAGCGGAATACATGGATAAACTGGGACCGTTCTTTGTTGGCAAAAAAGTCTGGCAGTCAGGTTACAGGGGCTAAATTGCGCCTGATGTATTCCATGTAGGGCGTAAACATCCTAAACTCGGCCCGTCATGCCGACTTATGGCCTTGCGCCCATCCATCCCGTCACGAAGAACGAGATACTCACATTCAACCGCTGGGAAGTTTCCCTTGCCAGGGACCGGGCCCTTCGGCCCCACCGGCTCTCGCCAATCCAGTACGACCAAGTCAGGTACCTGATCAACTTCGCACGTCTCACCCGATTCCGGCCGGGCTGCGCCGGCAGGATCGGTCAGATGACATCCATCCGGCATGATGTTGACCTGACCCAGGAGCTCACCGTTTTCCGCACACGTGTGCACCGGGTCCTCTCGGGTGCCTTTTCCGGCAGCTACATCAGCTACCACCAGCTTCTCAATGGCGTCCTGCGCATCTGGCCTGATCTCGTCAATATCCGCAGGCAGGTCATCACGCAGCATGGAGATGAAATGACCGAGGAGGAACTGGATGCCGAGGTCTGCCGAAAGACCTGGGTCAGCGTTGCCGGGGGCGGCGGTGGTGCCGGGTATGTGTACATTGGCGCTTATGCTGAAATGAACGATGCGGGCCTTGAGCCGGGATATATTGTCGGGTCGTCCATCGGATCGATCATGGGACTGTTCCGGGCCCGCGACGTAAAGCCGGATTTCCAGCGCATGCTTGATCTGGCCTATGCAATGAAATGGGACAATATTTTCCGGGCGATCAGCGTGAAGCGCCGTTATGGTCTTCCGGGGCTGCTGCGGCTTTTCCTCAGGGCAGGCATCAGCTCATTCTTCACCAAACCCGACGGTGCGCCCATGCGGCTCACGGATTTAGGCATCCCCTACGAAGCTGTCGTGGCCGGGATTCCCAAGGGCGCGCTCCGCGAATCCATAGACGAGTTCGAGCAGCACCTGCATCCCTTTTCACACAAAGTTCCTGCGTGGCAGCTGCGGGCCAATGTGGCCAAGCAGCTTATCAAGCTCGTCGCCTACATGAACCCTTTGCTCTGCAAGGAGCTCACCATTGGTGCGGACGAGACAACACGAGAATTTGATGCCGTGGATGCCGCCGGTTTCTCCTCTGCGGTGCCGGGCATCCTTCATTATGACGTGACACGGGACGACCCGCACATGCATGACATCCTGTCCGAGCTCATGCGACGGGAAGAGCTGGCGGCACTGGTGGACGGAGGTGTTGCCAACAATGTGGCCTGCCGGACCGCCTTCCTGAGGGTTCTGGATGGCAATATCGGCACACGGAATGTCTTTATCCTCGGCTATGACTGCTTCGCGCCAAAATATACCCAGGACCTCTACCTTCATGGGATCATGCGGATTATCCAATTACAGGTGGCCTTAAACCGGCCATTTTCGGGCACGGTGATCGAATTCCCAAAAACCCTCTCGCCGCTCAACCTTGTTCCGGCCCGCTCCCAGATCGATTGGGCCGTGAGCGAAGGACGGCGGGTCATGCGCAAGGAAATGCCCTGGATCCGGATCCTGATGAGCCCGGTGGAACGTGGCCAGCTCGGCCTGTAGGCACATCAATGGCTATGCGCGATGGCGTGCACATGATGATGGATTGATGCGCCAACCGAACGAAGCGCCCCGGCGGCCATATCCGCCGGTGTCATCCCGGCAAAGTCCACCCCGTCCAGCCAGATATCATAGGACGAGCCCGTGTTCACGGAATATGCCTGGACTTCAGAAAGAACGAGCGGGGCGGGGTTGCCGTCCTCGTTCCGGAATACGACCGTCACCACGAGCGTGTCGTCCGACTCAATAACAAAGGGCACCTCCCCTTCGTCATCATAGTAGCCTGACAGATAGAGACTCCTGCCCACCATATCCGGATCTTCGGGAAGTCCTTCCGCATCCGGATCAGCCGGACCGATTTCGACTTTCATTGAACAGTATTCTCCAGGAGGCGGCTGGAGGTCCGCGATCAGCGACGGTTCTTCCATCGCCCCACCCGCATCCACGACAAAAGGCACCCCGCTCTGAGTGGGAGTGCTGCTGGAGTGGGCATGGGCGGTACGGACAGGGAAAATCAGGTAAAGCAGTTTCGCCACAGGTCCGTCATCACAGGGAACCAGTTCCGTCCCGGAGACAGTGATATATGCCTGCTCCAGCGTGACCACATACCCCTCGTCATTTTCAAACGGACCGGCATGAATCTGAACGTCATGTTTCACCTGCATGCCACCCCCCTCAAGCACCGTGGGAGATGGATGCACATAAAGCCCCACTTCCAGGGAAATCCCCAAATGCTCCGACGTACAGCCCGCAAGAAGCGCACAAAGGGCCATTACCGCAAAACGGAGCCTCTTAAATGCTGATGTCATAAGTGATGCCTCCAAGGGCATTTACGCCCTCGCTGTGATTTCCTCTAAGGCCGTTGATCACCGGGATCCTCACGAGAGCATGGACAATCAGGCTTTCTGACGGGCTCCAGATCAACCCCGGAGACGCGAAAACGATCGAGCCGCCGGTGTCAGGCACTCTTGTGCCCGCCTGGTAATCGGCAGCACTCCACCGGGAATCGAAGCCCGCCTGAAGCGCAAATTTCTGGGAAATCTGATACTGGCCAGAAACTGTCCAGAGGACGGAAGCTCCCGGTTCATAGGCCTGATGGCCCTCGGAGGACACCTGCACATAGCCAGTTGCATACAGTGACCATGGGTACCGGTAATATCCGTACCAGAGCCCCATGTTTCCCGCCCATGCGCCGATTCCCGGCTGGGCCTCAACGGCCAGCGGATTACCGGCTGTGGACTTTCCCTCTCGCGAGACAGGAAGTTTGATGCCCGCGAGCACCGCCGCCAGATGGCGCCGGGACCTGCCCCTGTCGCCCAGAAAAAAATATTTTCCGTTCAGCTCAACATCACCAAGACCGAAGGAGCTTTCCTCCGCAAGATTCGGCAAAACATATTCCTTGCGTACGAGGGGCACGGAGAGACCAACAAACAGCCATGACGCCGGTGCCCAGGCGGACCCCAATGCAAACCGGTCCTCGGTCACCTCGGTCCGGCTGATCCCCGGTATGCCAGATTTCTCCGACCTCCGGCGGTATTCTAGAGAAACGCGGATAAGGTTCTCGAAGGGTTTCTCGTTGCCAAGCAGCGTCAGGGTAGGATCTCCGCAGGCACAGGATGCACAGGCGGCTGCAGAACCCGCCGCCGCGGCACAGATACCCAGAACCAGGATGAATACGTATGTCGCCCGCATTGCCGGGATGTTTAGCGGACCCCGGACGGACCGGGAATGCGGCAATTTGTCGCAGCTACTTCTGGACCGGAAACTTGACGAGTTTCCGCTGGAGCGATCGCCGGTGAATCCCCAAAAGCCGGGCGGCCTGAGACACATTGCCTCCGCAGTCCGCCAGCACCCGGTTAATATGTTCCCACTCCACCCGGGCCAGCGACGGGACAGAGCTCGTCACAGGGGGGACCTCGCCCGCGGGTCCGGAAGTACCATTTCCCACTCGGGAAAATGCGGCAATGATTTCCTCGATATCCGCCGGCTTCGTCAGGTAGTGCTTTGCTCCCAGCCTGACTGCCTCGATGGCCGTGGCGATGCTCCCGTACCCCGTCAGTACAACGATATTAGTCAGGGGATCAATGGCCTTCAGTTCCCTGACCAGGTCAAGCCCGCCGCCATCCGGCATACGCAAATCCACAATCGCCAGTTCAGGAAACTCGGCCCTCGCAAATGCCAGCGCCTCGGCCACATTGGCCGCCGCGCTCACCTCATATCCCCTAGAACGGAACGCCCGGGCAAGGCGGTTCCGGAACGGTTCGTCATCGTCAGCAATCAATAATGTCAGACCGGTTTCAGCCGTTGAAATGTCCATATGCCGAATCTCCCGAAGCTGTCACCGTCAACTTCACGAGCGTCCCGCCGCCGGTAACCGAATCAATGTCGACGCTCCCACTCAGCCGTTCCGCCAGTCCTCTCACGAGGAACAGCCCGAGCCCCATCCCCTGCCCGGCAGGTTTTGTCGTGAAAAACGGCTCCCCCGCCCGCGATCGCACCCCCGGAGACATCCCCGGACCATCGTCGCGGACGGCAAAGCAGACCTGACGCCCGCTCCGGGCGGCTTCAACCTCAACCTGCCCTTCCGGTCCGGCGGCATCCACCGCATTCCTGACCAGATTTGCAACCGCCTGGGCCACCGCATTGTATGGAAGCAGGACGGTAAACGGCTCAATAGACACCCTGATGCGCGGATCGCCGTCATATCCCGCTTTCAACAGGGCCGCATTCACCAGCTCAGTCGCATTGCACTGCCGGGGCATCTCCCCAGATGATTCCCCGGCCTCGGTGCTCATCCGGCCAAGGATCTCCCGGCAACGCTTGACCTCCTGCCGGATCAGGTTTGCGTCATCCAGAAGCCCGGACTTCTCCGGGAGCATGCCGATGGACCGCTCCAGTTCCCCCGCCGCCACCGCAATGGTCGCCAGCGGTGAGCCAAGCTCATGTGCCGCACCAGCTGCAAGTGTAGCCAGCGATGCAAGTCGCTCGTTACGTGCCGCTATTTCCCGGGTTTTCTCAAGTTCCTGCTCCCGGCGCCGGAGCCGTTCGGAGACATCCACCACGAACCAGGCTATGAGTGCTGCTGTCAGCGCATATGCGACCCACATTCCCTGCAGATGCAGGGAAAACGTCTCTCCGGGGCCATGATGGTGCATGTCAGGATGACCACCACCAGATTCCCCCGCAGGCCCGGAGAGAGGCACATGCCAGAAGAAAAGGACTCCGAAACCCGCCACCGACAGCACGACCAGAGCCAGTGCCCACCGGGGAGAAAGCATCGCCGCTGACAGGGTCACATGGACCAGATACAGGACGCTAAAGGGGTTGCTGGGGCCGCCGGTCCAATAAAGAAGGGCCGTGAGCAGGCACACGTCCAGCGCCATGACGGAGCCAGTGAGAGCTTCGCGATCCTGTATCTCTCCGGGAAGACGAACCAGCCAGAGATTCGATCCGACGGTAATCAGAAGGATAATGGCCAGCGAAATACCCGGCAGTTAAGAAACCAGCCAGTACCGGAAGACAAGCGCGGCGATGACCTGACCGCCGGCTGCACCCCAGCGCAGCCCGGTCAGCCATTCAAGGCCGCTGTCTTTCCGGGGTTTTAGGCTCACTCGCCGGGACCTCCGCCGCCGCTTCTGTCATATCCGGTGCAGCCAGTCATCAGGGCAGATGGGTTCTAGCGGATTGACTTATTCGATGCCACGAATGATTACACCGGGCAGTTCAACTAGCAGAGGCAACTGAACATGACCATGAAACTGTATTATGCACCCCGCACCCGCTCGAGCCGCGTCCGCTGGATCCTGGAAGAGGCCGGAATCCCCTACGAATTGGAACGCATTGACATGGCCGCAGGGGGCCATAAAAAGCCCGAATATCTATCCGTGCACCCCCTGGGTTCGGTACCAGCTTTCAAGGACGGCGACCGCACCCTGATCGAATCCGCAGCCATCTGCATGTATATCGCGGACAAGTTCCCCGAAAAGAAACTGGCGCCGGCTCCCGGAACTCTCGAGCGCGGGGAGTATTACCAGTGGATCATGTATGGCATGGCAACGATGGAGCCACCAGTCGCCACAGTATTCATGCAGACCGTCATGCTGCCGCCGGAGAAGCGAAATCCGCATGTGCTTGACGAGGCCAAAACGAGATACAAAACGGTTCTGGATGTCCTTCAGAATGGGCTCAAGGGGAAAGAGTTCATCGCGGGTGGTCAGTTCTCAGTGGCAGACGTGATTATCGCCTCGATCCTGTCGTGGTCGAAAGCGCTCGGCCTGCTGGAACATCACCCGGATCTGGTCAACTACAGCAAGGCGATGACCTCGCGTCCGGCCTTCAAGCGGGCGATAGCCGACTGACCGTTCCCGGTTCCTAGAGCAGGTTCGCGGATTTCTCCGCGAGCTCAGACCGTTCCCCCTGCGTGAGCACCATGGCGCCGGCGATCTGTTGGCCACGGAACTTTTCTATCACATACGTGAGGCCGTTGGACCGCGAATCCACATAGGGATTGTCAATCTGGTAGGGATCGCCCGTCAGGACAATCTTGGTCCCCTCACCGGCCCGGGTCAGGATCGTCTTGATCTCGTGGGGTGTCAGGTTCTGGGCCTCGTCCACGATGATAAACTGGTGGGGGATGGTCCGCCCGCGGATGTAGGTCAGCGGCTCTATTTCCAGTATCCCCAGGTCAATCAGGTCCTGGTACCGGCGTCTCTTGTGCGCCCCTCGTCCGTATTCCGAACCCCGGCGGCCGCTCTGCGGGGTCTCCGAGTCGGCCGACAGCAGGTATTCAATATTGTCGAAGATTGGCTGCATCCACGGCTTCAGCTTTTCCTCTACATCGCCGGGGAGGTACCCCAAGTCCCGGCCCAACGGAAAGATCGGCCTCGACACCAGAAGTTTCTGGTACCGGTGCTCGTCCGCGGTCCGCATCAGCGCACAGGCGATGGCGAGAAGCGTTTTTCCGGTACCGGCCTTGCCGACCAGCGTCACCAGCGGAATGCGGTCGTCCAGCAGCAGGTCCATGGCGAACACCTGCTCCCGGTTCCGGGGCCTGACGCCCCAGATCGCCTCCTTGGGAGGCTTGACCAGGAACAGCCCACTGGTCCCGTTCTCGCGGTGCCGTGCCAGCGCAGAGTGGCTCGGGACATATCGGTCCACGAGGACAATACATTCGTTCGCCTCCAGCGGAGGCTCACCCTCCCCCGGGGTGAACTGCATCTGCCCCTCCCGATAAATACGGTCAATGACATCCGGCTCGACCTCGACGGTCCGCAGATGGCGGTACAGGTCATCCAGATTCCGCTCGGGTCCCGTGTGGTAGTCCACTGCCTTGAGGCCCAGCGCATCGGCCTTAATCCTCAGGTTCACGTCACGAGAGACCACCCATACCTCAGGGCGCACATTCGAGAACAATCCGCCCTCAGGCCCCAGCAGTTTCCCGATCAGGTTCCCCTGCTGGATGGATAGTGCCACCGACAGGATACGGTTGTCCGCCTTGTGGCTGTCCAGATCATCCGGCAGCAGCCGGAGATCGGTCTCAAACCCCACGGCAACAACCAGCTTGCCGCCACCTTCGAGATCCACGCCCTTTGATAGGAGCCCCTTGGACCGGAGACTGTCCAGATAGCGCATGACCATGCGGGCGTTGCGACCAAGCTCGGTCTGGTCCCGCTTGAACGTGTCCAGTTCCTCAAGAACCGTAATCGGCACTACCACATATTCTGACGAGAACTTCGAGATGCACTGGGGATCAAAAAGAAGGACGTTCGTATCAATGACGTAACACTTCAAAAGTCTGAAACCTCCGCCGCCGTCAGCATCCCTTCGCATTCACCAATGCTGCGAGACTGGAACTGCCCGCAAGCGGCCTGTTCATCCCTGAACACCCACGCTGTCGAACAGTTTCCGGTAAACACTGACCGGCTGCACTCCTAAAGCCCTCAGCCCCCCGGCAAGAATCGTCGGTACCCCGGTGACCAGTTCGTCGTAACCAGCCTCCCGGTTCGCCTCAACCGCATCAAAATGGACGCGATCCTCAAGGACCTGGCACATGCGCCCCGCATCCGCACCGGCGTCCCGGGCCAGATCAACCAGCACGGCCCAGTTTCCGATATCGGCTCCATTGATGAAATATGCGTCGAAAACATTGCGGCGGAACCGCTCCGCCAGCCCGTTCTGCCCCAGTTCCCAAGCCGCCTCCAGAGCCAGATGCGTGTTCGGAATCACCGGGGGAGGATTGATGGTAATGGAATATTCCGCTGCTGTTTTTGCGACTGCGTTCCATATCCCGGACAGCACCCCTCCACCAGCCTGCCCCGGCCGGATTCCGGCCTCGGGGATTTCAGGATGAAGCTCGAATCCGGTCCAGTAGATATCGAACCGGTAGTCATCTCGCAGCCGGTCCAGCTGCTTCTCGGCGAGGAAACAGTAGGGACAGAGAAAATCCGAATAGATGCGGAGCGGAATCGGCTTCGTCACTACTCTGCCATTCTTCGGGCCATGCCACCCCCGAAGCTGCTGTTTGGACAACTTCGCGCCGACCAGCCACGTTATTGTTTGGAATTATACCGGTAATCCGAAGCGTTTCACAACGCTTTTTATCGATACTGGCAACGGCACGGTGACAAATACCTACCGTGCCGCTCAATCGGGGTCAAAGGCTGTGAGGGCTTCGTATTTCTCCTCAAGCCATTTCTTCAGATCGACTTCGTGGAAGTAGCGGACTCCGCCCTCCACCCGGTACGGTACCATCCCGGAATCAATCCACGAATTCACGGTTTCCACTGAAACCCCGAGTATCATGGCCAGTTCCTCCGGGGAAATATTCCTGGGTGATTCCATAAACTGTCCTTCCCCGGCACAGGCACCACATGAAAAGCTGGTTACCCGCAGGCGTTTGAAGTATAAGGAAGCCGGGGAACGAGGCAACCCGAAATCCATGGCCCGGCAGAAAAAACGCCCAAGACCGCTTGCCCTGCTGTCGAACCTCCGCCAGATCGGGCAGACTCTTTCCCGGCGGGATCTCCCTCCCGCCGAACGCGCCCGGAAAGCCTTCAGCCAGATAGCGCCCGGCGAATACGAGCGGTTTCAGCGCCGGATACGGATGTTCGAGGAAGTAGCTCGCAGCGAATACAACAAGATCAGGCTTGACCCGAACTCCCCCGAGCAGGAAGTCGAAGCCTTTGTTGCCATGCTTCGGGCCAGCGTCAAGACATTCCAGCAAGAGCCCCCGCGTACGCGGACCGGCCGGAAGGTACTGGATTGGGTCTCCAAAAACCTTGGGGAGATGGAGCATGCCCTGCTCCCATCACGCCAGGAGGCATTCACAATGCTGGGAGTTCAGGTTTCAGACGATCTGGAAACCATCAAGATCCGGTTCCGGATGCTTGCCAGAGAAGCTCATCCCGACAAGCCGGGCGGTAGTCACGCCCGCATGCAGAAACTGAACGAAGCGTACAGGACTGTTCTCCGGATCAAGGGAACGAACTGATCTATATCCGAAAGTTCTTGACAGTTTGTTCCAATGTGCGGGCCTCTGCCGCCAGAAGCTGGATCACCTCATTGAGTTCAAGCACCCTGTCAAGGTTCGTTCGCGTTGATTCGCTGATCGACGTGGCGGCCCAGGATATTTCCCTTGCGCCGGCGCCCTGTTCCCTCGATGCACGGTCAATGTTTTCCACCAGTTGAGCGATCCGGTTGATCCTTTCGGCTATGCGGCTCGTCAGGCGTTTCTGCTCTGTGGTGGTTTCCAGAACATGATCCGCGGTTCCCTGCATCGCCTCAGATGCACGGGTGATCTGGTCGGCACCCCGTTGCTGTTCTTCAGTGGCCCGGGCAATACTATCAATCATTTCAACTGTCCGGCCGATGGACTTGGTAATATCCCCAGCCCCCTTGGCCTGCTCCTCGGTCGCCCTTGCGATTCGCTTGATCCGCTCTGAAATCTCGACTGTCGAAAACTGGATCTGTTCCAGAGCAGCACCGGCTTCTGCCGATACCTCAACGCCACGACCGATTTCCTGGTCACCCTGCAGCACCAGGTGCACGGCCTGCTCGGCTTCCTTCAATATTCCCTGGATCCTCTCACCGATATCCCGCGCACTCCGCTGGGTCCGCCCGGCAAGCTGTTTGATCTGCGTTGCCACCACTGAAAACCCGGCGCCCTCTTCACCCGCCTGCGCAGCAATAATAGCGGCATTCAATGACAGCAGGTTCGTTTTCGAAGCCACTTCCTGGATGACCTGCACGATTTCACGAATTTCGTTCAGGCTCTTCGACAGGTGCTGCATCGTCATTGTCGCCTGCATGGAAGTCTCACGGATCGCTTCCATTGTATGAAGGTTCTGCTGAACAGCCTTTGCGCCCAGATCCGCGTCCGATAACACCCTGCCCGCCGTTTCGACTGAATCATTCGCGAGATCCCGCACACTCTGAATTGAGGTTTCCATCTCACGGACGCTTTCTGCGGTTTCGTTTGCGGCCACAGAAAGCACGTCGACATTGTCGACAACCGACCGGATCGAGGCCGCCACCTGAAAGATGGAGCTGTTGGTCTCCTCAATCTTTCCTGAAAGCAGATCGACAGACTGCTCTACCCGGCTGGCGCCCTGATTCACCTCCTCGACTTCTGCAATGGCAGACCGGCCTTCATCAATAAGGCCGCTGACAGTCCGCGCGACTTCGCCCAGGCTTCTGCCTATCTGTTCAATAGAAGCAGAAGCCACATCAACGGCCTTTGCCTGCTCTTCAGTAGAGCTGCGTACATCGCCCGATGAACGGCTCACGCGTGTCGAAATCTCTCCCAATTGCGTACTCGATTGTCCAATGCGGCCAACCAGAGAGCGCAGCCCGTCGCGCATCAGCTGCACAGCACTGCTGACCCGCCCCACCTCGTTATAGGCAGCCACGTTTATGGGCTTTGACAGGTCACCTTCCGCAATGCCTGCTAGAGATGACGACAACCGCAACAGCGGCTTGGTTATCCCTTCGGTGGAAAAAACGATAATCCGCCAGAGCAGAATCCCCGTCGTCAGGAAAAGTGCTGTTACCGTCAGAACCGTGGTCCGATCCTGCTCTATGTCCTCCCGGGGGAATACGACTGTGATAGCGCCTCCATGCGTCAACGGAATCCAGACCCAGAGATCAAGCTTCCGGCTCAACATCCGCCGGTAGTCGAATTCACGACCGGCTTCACCGGCCACGTCGTCGGGTTCAATAATCATCTTGCGCAAAGTGGTTTTCCCGGCCAGTGCAGGGTCCAGGATTCGTTCCATTTCATCCTGTCCAAGAGGAGTCCGGGCAAGCTGACGTCCCAGATCCGTCTCCTCACCGACCGCCTTGCCACTTTTGTCGATCCAGAGGACAGCACCATGTGGTGATGGCCTGAACATTGCTATCTGCACACCGATAGTCTCCACATAATCAGGAATCGTGGAGGGGTCGGCTCCGGCGCTTTCCAGTGCCTGATGCCAGCCCGAAAGCCGGAAAGCAGCCAGCCGTTCCATTGTCGAACGAACCGTCTTTTCCCCTTGGGCGAATCCGAAAATAATCCCGTATCCAACAAGGATCACAAGCAACCATGCGACGGGCCAGCCAATCGTCCAGCGCATCGACTGGAGCCGGGGCCGGAATACCGGGTCTTCCAGAGAAAGCCCGCCATTCACCCGGAAATACTGGAAAACCGGCTCCAGCCGCTTTTCAGTAAGTGCTCTCTGGTATATGGAAAGCATCACCCCAACCGAGACCGAGACGAATACGATCATGCTTTTCTCGAGCATCCCAACTGAATAGGTCTGCCGGAAACCGTAAATCACTGCCGTCCCCAGTCCGCCGATCGGCCACGCGAGCAGTATCCAGCGGTTGGACTGGACAACTGCACGGTTAAGACTGCCGATCAACATCCGGGCGTAGTCAGGAGTCAGCGGGGTGCCGCCTTCGTCATCCTCGTAGTCAAGAACTGGCCTGAGCCATCGCCGGGCGACTATAAAATGGATTGCAAGCAATGACGTGAACATGAGCATGAACTGCCCAAGTGCCACAGGTTCAAAAATAAGCTCTACACTGAGTTCCGTGACGGCAAGAAGTGCGCTTGCGCCCAGCGAAACACCTACCAGCGAATAAACGATATACCAGACGAATAAACTGGTAAAACTTTTGCGTATCACGCGGTACAAGTCCCTCAGCAAGCGGGGACGACCCTCTCGCTTGCTTACTGCTAGCTCTTATAAGCCCATGGTATCCGAAATCACAGGAACCACCAAGGCCGTATGTACCGTCAGCAGCCCTTAATTCAGCCGGTTTGTCTTCTGACGACTTTCAGGTTCGGGACCGAGGCTTCTGAAAGCCCTGCTGCCTCCAGCAGGGGTTCGACAACCGATTCCGGCACTTTAAGCCGCGACAATGCCCCCCGGGCCTCGCTTTCGGGAATCTGGTCCACCCGGCAGTTGCGGGATTTCAGCGATGGCAGGTCATCACTCGGGGGGAAAAGCCACTTGAGACTCTCCAGCCGGATCGCCTCCAGCTCACCTTCCGGGTAAAGTGCCGGGTCGTACTGGTACAGGGCCGTATTGTCTTCCGGCCGGTAATAAGCAGCCCAGGCAGCCGGTGAAAAGTTCACATAACCCCATTCACGCTCGGAGGGTCGGCTGATCGGCTTTCCAGAACGGTCGGCCAGGTCTGCAAACTCGCCATCAATCCGGCGACGGAACTCGGCCAGATGCGCCCCAAGTCTCATCCGGGCCTCCCGGTTGTCGAGCAGGCCACTGGAGTCAAAAGTCGCCTCGAACGGTGTCAGACCGATGATCCGGCCCACCCGCTCCAGGTACAGCAGAAGGTCCCGGTTGTCGCTGCGCACCGGCAGGGGCAACTCTGTGCCTGAACGGGTGATCCTCGGAAGGTAGCGGTGGCAAAGGACCCAGGGATCCGGGGTCGGTTTCCGGGGAGTCCCCCTCCCGTACCTGAGCGCGCGGGTCGCCGACCAGGCGGCGAGCCCCAATGTCAGGATCACGACGAAATATACAGCCAGGGAAGCTATTTGCATGATTTGCTGGCCGGCATCCTCTTTAACTTCCCGATTCTCCGCTTTTCTGGACGGGGGGTCAACCGGTATGCTTGGAAAATGGTACGGATATGAGTGGACAGCACTCCCAGCCAGCGTTCTTTTCGCCACGGCTCGGTCATGACTACCAGACCTTCTGGAGTTCCATGGCCGCCACCCCGGAGGGCGCACGTCTCGCTGTGGCGGGGCATCCGTTCGGGCGCTATCCCGATGATCGCCTCGTTGAACTGCAGGGCATTCCGGTTGCACGGCTGATCGTCGAATGTCTCGGGCTAACGGATTCGGATACAGTTCTTGAAGTCGGCTGCGGTATCGGACGCCTTGCGCGCCATATCGTACCGCTCGTTCACGAGTATCACGGTGCCGACATCTCCCCCGTCATGTGCATGCGGGCGGCGGAACAGCTCAGCAGGTTTCCCAATGCCTTCCTGCACTGGCTGCCCGACTGCAGCCTGCGGACATTTGAAGACGAGTCAGTGGATGCCGTCTTCATCCAGCACGTGCTGGTACATCTCGAACTGCCGGACATCGTGAACTATCTCAGGGAAGCCCACAGGGTCCTGCTTCCCGGCGGGCGGATCTATACGCAGTTCTATAACCGCAATCACCCCCAGGGGTTCGACGAGACCGTCCACGCCGTTGACCAGCGCATCCGGGACGGCATCCAGCAGCGGGGACGTGTCTATTGCCATTCCGCCCGCGAGGTTGAGGAGTTTCTGACCGGCGCGGGCTTTGAACTGGACCCCGGGAGAAGCCATCTGGAACCCTGCTGCCAAAGGCGGGACTGGTGGCCTGACAATGATTTCTTTTTCTGGTTGATCGGGACCGGCATTAAGCGCTAAAAGCGCGCCGCCTTGTTTGTGCCCAAAGCCTACTACTTCGATGTCCATGCGCCTGAAGCGGGGATGAGACTGGACCGGCTCATCCGCAAACTGCTGCCGGATGATTCCCTTTCGAATATCCACCAGATGATCCGGACCGGCGTCATCCAGGTGGGAACTCGCCGGGAAGCCAACAACTATCGACTGTGTGAGGGCGACGTGATTGTGCTGCCCAGACCCCCCGCAATCCGGCGGACGAAGGCCCCTCCGCCAGAGACCCGTGACTGGACCGCCCCGAAGCCAAAAATCATCACTGAGAACGAGGACTGGGTGGCGATCTGGAAGCCCGGCGGCCTTTCCGTCCAGGGCGGAACGGGCCAGGGACCGTGGAGCGTCGTTAACTGGCTGAAAAACCAGTACCCGGACGCCGAGTTTCCCCCTGCTCCCGTGCACCGAATTGACCTTGACACCACCGGCCTGCTGATCGCCGCGAAATCACCACAGGCCGCCCGCTGGTTCCAACTCCACCTGAGCTCCCGCACCATGCGGAAATACTATCTTGCGCTGGTGGAAAGCCGGCCGCGGGAAGAACACTTTTTTATCGACGGCCCCCTGTTCCGGGCGACTTCAGGAAGAATCAAGATGGCCATCGATCCGCGTGGAGTAGACGCGCTGACTGAGGTCTGGACGCTTTCTACCGGCCCCAAGGCCTCACTTGTAATGGCCTTCCCCCATACGGGCCGGACCCACCAGATACGGGCCCACCTTGCCCATATCGGCTGCCCCATCCTCATGGATGAGCGGTATGGCTCCACCCAGCGGCTCCCGGAGGACCTCCGCCTTTTCGAGCGGATCTACCTCCATGCGTGGAGGCTGGACTTCGCGGTGCCGGACGGCGCCGATGAGCCGGGCAAGGAACTCCGCAAGCAGGTCGAGGCCCCACCGGACGATATTTTCATGAAAGCGATCAAACACACCGGCAACCGGCTGCCGGAAGTCCCCTGGGGTCTGGGCACGAAAAAACGCCTGAGTGCATAGGTGCATGACTCCATGAGCAATGTGCTAACCTCCGGCGCTGTCATGCCGGTCTACCAGCAGAACCTCGACATCGCCTGGCGGGAAGTGGACCATGAAGCTGTACTGGTTGATCCCGTCGCCCGCATGCTCAGAGTCTTGAACCCCGCAGGCACATTCCTCTGGAGTGCCATGGCGGTCCCTTCAACTCCGGAGGAACTGGCCGGACAGCTTTCACGGGAGTTCGGTATCGATACGGAAACCGCCCGCAAGGATGTGGATGCCTTCCTCCGGGTCCTTCTGGAACGCAAACTGGTCCGCGAGGTCACTCCCTGACATGGCGTCCAGACCGGAAATGCTCAAGGCGGTCGGAGACATTCTCCGGGAAGAAGTCATCCGCCGCGGCAGGCTCAACTTCAAGGTGACGGGAAAATCCATGGCGCCGCTGCTCAGACCCGGCGACATGGTGACCGTGGAAAGGATCCGGCAGAGATGGCGGCTCATGCCGGGGGACTTGGTAGTCCTCTCCAATGATGGCCCGGTTATCGTCCATCATTTCCTCTACTGGACCCTCGCCGATGGCGAAATCCACTTGCGTACGGTGGGCCGGAACAGTAAGGCGCTGGACCAGTTGTGGCCCCGCCGGTCACTGATCGGGCGTGTTACCCTGCGGGAACGCGGCCAGGTAAACCTCGAGGGACCCACTGCGCCGCTCTGGCTGGCCAGTTCCCTGTTCACGGCCATGGGCGGAATCATCCAATCCCGACTGGAGCGTCTGCTCAGGTGACCGATAATCTTCGACCGACTCTGGCTGGGCACCCTTTCGACGTGGCGGCGGCCCCCCGCCTCATTGAAGCCATGAACCGGATACTGGGCCCCGGCGTGGAACCAACTGGACGCGCCTACCGGCTCATGATCGTCGAAAAACGGACATTGAACTATTCGGACCCCTACAAGGTGGCCGTTTCGCGGCGGGAACACGGATTTTCAGCCGGATCGTCCGCCTTCCGTGCGGACATCGAGTTCCCCGGCCGCAATATCCGGATCGAGATTGCTCCTCCGCCGGAGCGCTCCAGCACGGACCGCGACAACGCACTGGAAAACGCCCTCCGTCTGGTCACTCAGTGGCTCGCATGGGAGCACCGGGGTTTCATTCTGCATGCCTGCGCCTTCGTGAGAAAGTCCGGTGGTGCAGTGGTTGCTTTCGGTCCTTCCGGAGCCGGAAAAAGCACATTGGCTCGCCGGGCGCTGGAAAGCGGACGCCCTGTACTCGGCGACGATCTCGTCATCGTACGCGTTGAAAAGGGAGACCTCTCGGTGGAAGGGACCCCATTCTCCGGGTCCACGCCCCGGATCCCGTTCACTGCCGGCAAACGTCCCGTGACCATGCTGGTTAGCCTAGAGAAGGGCCCGGAGGTGCGACTTATGTCACAGTCTCCGGCGGAAAGGCTCTCGGCGCTCATGGCCCAGATCCAGGGAATCCCCGACCGTTCCAAAACGGAAACAGATTCACTCATGGATGCCCTCATTCCTGCGATTGACAGGACACCCGGAGGCACACTGGTCTTTGATCTGACCGGAGACCTCTGGCAAACTCTGGACTAGTGTCCACGTTCAATGAAATCCGCGACAGGATGGTCGCGAACCACCGGTTCGTAACGACCCAGCTCGAGCTCACCTATCGGTGCAACTACCACTGTTTGCATTGCTACTGTGTGGAGCAGCCCGAACGCCCGGAACTTTCAACCGAAGCCTTCAAAAATGTCATTGACCAGCTCTACGGGCTGGGTTGCATGAACATCACGTTCACAGGTGGCGAGGCCATCATCCGGAAGGACTTTTTTGAGCTCGCCACCTACGCCCGCTCAAAACGTTTCGTCATCCGGCTGTTTTCGAACGGGCATCTGCTCGACGGCGGCCGGCTTGAAAACCTGCTGGAACTGAAACCCATCTCGGTTGATATTTCCCTCTACGGCGCCAGCGACAGGACCTACGCGGCCGTCACCGGTGACGGTGAGAGATACTCCCGTGTCAAGCGCAACATCGAGAAACTGGCAGAGCGGGGCCAGCGGGTGATTGTGAAAATCCCGCTGATGCACGAGAGTTATCACGATCTCGACCGGATGATCCGATGGTGCAGGGAAATCGGCGTTCCATATCTCACCGACGTTTGGATGACCCCGAAAGATGACGGCTCCGTAAAGCCCACCAATCACGCACTGACCGACGACGAACTCCGGGATTTTTTCAGCCGCTACGGGACCCGTGCGAAAAACCTCGTCCGGCATGATGACGAGGCGATCTGCACGGCGGCCTGCTCCTCGCCGATTATCTCCCCGAACGGCGACGTGTTCGCCTGTACCCAGAACAAGTTGCCCGCCGGGAATGTGCTGAACCAGCCGCTCGCGGAAATCTGGAAGGATTCCCCGTGGCTCAGGGAGGTCCGGTCGGTGAAGTGGCACCGTTTCACCGAGTGCCACACCTGCGAGTTCAGGGAAACCTGCTTCATCTGCCCGGCCATCAGCCTGTACGAAAACGGCCGCCTGGAAGGCCCCAATAGCCATGCCTGCCGGGTCGCCCGGATCCGGCATGAGCTGGGCCAAGTCTGACGCTAGGCTGCAGCCAGTATTCCTAGCAGTTCGTCGCGGGTCGCCCCGCCCTCCATGACCCGGACCGCCACCCGGTCAATCGTTCGTGGGTGTTTTTTCAGCAACTCTCGCCAGTGGATTCCATACTGCTCCACCGCCTCTGTGAGTGCTTTCGCCTTCCTCTTGAGGAGTGGCATTTTCCCAAAGCTGTTGATGACCGCGCCGGTCCTCCGGCTGTGGATCATCCAGTCGCCAGTGCTCATGTCTGGTATTGAACCCGCTGGAACGCCCACGATTCGGCGGGCTTCCTCAATGG
>CAZSFB010000003.1:0-23363 GCA_964606035.1 uncultured bacterium
CAATCAAGCCTTCCTCTTTGAATAAAGCGCGGGCATGAAGTTCCAGTGACTTGCCAGATCGGGATTTCCTGCTTTGAAGAATCGTCTGGGCTAACCCGACAAAATTCTCGATGCTGTCAAATCCATTTTTGACTTTGGGCAAAAAGTGCCGCCGTTCGACACTTTTGAATAATTGAAACTCACAATACCGGCGAAGTAGCAGGCGTTCGTCGACTGGGACGCCTCTTAATGGGCGCAGCTCCAGTGTTTTTTGAATCAGGTCCCAGCCAGAGGGAAACTTTTCAGCCCACTCGAGAGGAATCTGTTCGTCGGATAATGAACAATCAATTTCTGGGACGTGTGTTTCAACAATTCCATTGTTAATATGGATTGCCCGTCCGGGCTCAATTTCGCCGAATACATTTTCTATCTCTTCTTCTTCGACGAGATCGGAAGATATCCATACTTCCAATTTTAGTGCATCTTTGTGGGATTGCTCGAAGGCGAAAATGGCAATAGAACCGGTCGATTCAGGGTCAAGTATAGGCGATTTTCTGCCGCCCCAGTTTGTAATCCGGGCCTCGTTTCTTGTTCCCCTGCCGGGGTTCGTTAGTCGATTGTTGTACCATATGGTCCGTAATGTTCGTTCCTGGTCATGGGAGACTACAATGCATCGAAATTGATGATCGGGGTTTTCTTCTTGTTCTCTTTCCCTTATGGATGGAAAAGCCTGAAAAATGACATCCTTTGGAATGTAGGGACCGGCCTGATGTGCATTGTTTAGTAATGTATCGTTTCCAGACAAGCGTTTGATGTAGACAATGTAGGGCGGCGTCCGCACCTTGCCGAGCCACTCTCTCAGTTTTTGTAATCTGTCTGCCATTCCTGGTTATTATGTGCGGCTCTATAGTGTTAGCGACCTCGAATTACTCTTTAACCACAGGTTTATGGGATTTACTCGAAAATCTCGGTCTTTAAGGCAGCACTCCCATACTGTAATGACCCGCCAGCCGTCCTTTTTAAGGGCTTTTACCGCCTTCCGGTCATTTTCCTGGTTCCGCCTTATTTTTGCACGCCAGAAAGCCCGGTTGCTAGAGGGGAGCCTGAACAGGTGGCAGTCGTGGCCATGCCAGAAACACCCGTGGACGAAGATTACGGTCCGGTATTTCGGCAGCACGATATCCGGCTTTCCGGGCAGGTACCTCACATGCAGCCGGTAGCGTAATCCCTGTGCGAACAGGGCTTTCCGTACGGCCAGTTCCGGCTTTGTGTTCTTGCCCCGGATGCCGGACATCATCCGGCTGCGGACTTCCCTTGAAACGATGTCGGCCATGGTCAGGCCCGCAGGGCTTCGGGTTCCTCGCCAGCGGTCTTTGCATCAAGAACAAACGATACCATCAGTTTCGCCACGGCTTCCACTACTGGAACGACAACTGCGTTACCAAACTGTTTATAGGCCTGGGTGTCTGAAACCGGGATTATAAAGTTTGACTCGCCTGGTTTATCGAAGCCCATGAGCCTGGCGCATTCACGCGGTGTTAAGCGGCGTGGGTTTCTGTTTTTCTGGTAAACAAGGATTTCAGAACCGTCTTTGTAATACCTGGCCGACAATGTCCTGGCGATGTCTCCAGGGCCGACCAGGCCGAATCCGAAACCGTTGCCCTTGGCCTTGTGCTTCTCGGCATACCTCTGGAGATAGCTCCAGAGGTGGTCAGTCAACGTGTATTTGGCATTGACTGTTGCGGCTTTACCTTCTGTGTAGGGTGCTTCGGGTTGCTCGCTTCCATCTTCTGGATGCAGGATCGAGCTGAGCCTTGGCCATTTTTCCTCTTTCGGGAGCTTCAGCCGGTTGAAGTCAAAATCGTTGCTCTCGCGGAATCCGGCTATGAAGATTCTCTCCCGGTGCTGCGGGACAAACGGTTTGGCGTCAATGATCCTGTAGTGGAGCTGGTAGCCGAGCTCCTTCTCTAGCGTGTTCCGGATGACGCGGAATGTATTGCCCTTGTCATGGCTGGCAAGATTCTTAACGTTTTCCAGCAGAAACGCGGCGGGCCGCTTTTCCTCAATGATCCTGGCGACGTCAAAGAAAAGGGTTCCCTGGGTTTCACACTCGAACCCATGTGCCTGGCCGAGTGAGTTTTTCTTCGAGACACCCGCGATGGAAAACGGCTGGCAGGGGAAACCTGCGACCAGAATATCGTGGTCAGGAATGTCTTTAGTTGCGATCTCCCGGATGTCTCCGTTGACAGGATGGTTGCAGACGTAGTTGGCCAGGTAGGTTCGGCGGGCCATCTCGTTCCATTCGCTGGTGAATACGCATTCACCGCCAACGGCTTCGAAGGCTTTCCGCATTCCGCCGATTCCGGCGAACAGGTCAATGAATGTGAAGCATGTTTGCCTGTTTCGTGGCTTCAGTTCCCTGCCAGCCCGCAGAAGAAAATTGAACACAAGGGGTTTGGGCGTGATTTCTCCGGTTTCCCACCGGTGGACGGTCCTGAGATCGCAGCCCGCTTCCAGCGCCACCTGTTGTTTGGTCAGCCCCGCCTTTTGTCTGAGTACGCTGAAATAGGATTCAGCCATCGGCTCCCCTTTTTTATCCTTATCCCTCTGGGTCGATTTTTGACATTATGTCATCGAATATCAACCGAAAGCTTGTAAACTGTTGGTATCAATGAAAAATCAGATAGCAGATCAATGGGATTCTGGGATAATTTATAACCCTTTCCCCATCACACTTTCGGTTAATTTCCATTAATTTATTAACACAGGAAAACACAGAAAAACACACAACGCGGCAGGGGAGCGGGTGGCAAAACACGGCTCGACACGCTTCGACACGAAATTCCGCCACATTATGTCAAATTTCGCGGGTTCCCCCCACAGGAAAACACACAAAAACACAGAACGTATCGGCACAGGTGGCCGTCGCTGGCCGCGTCGCTGGGCGGCTGGCTAGGGTGGGGTGCCAACGGGTAGGCGGGGAGGGGGCCCTTCAATGAAGCCCAGGTTTGTCTATATTGACTACACCCATGAGCTGGATGTCCCGGCCAGTATTCTGTTTGCCCTGCTGGAGGATATCTCCGGCTGGCCCCGGTGGGTGCGCCGGATTCCTTGGGCGGAGCAGCTCTCGGACGGTCCCTGGCGGGTGGGCACCCGGATCCGGTTCAAGCCGGACTTCGCCCCGGCAGCCCTTTCGATGACCGTTTTCCACCATGAGAAGGACCGGACCGTCGGCTGGGGGCTCGGTCGGCCGGGTTCCATCATGGGGTTCATCGAGCACCGCTTCGACTTCGAGCCACTGGGTCCTGCCCGCACCCGTGTGCGCCACCGGGAGATCGCTGAGGGGCCACTCGCCCTGCTTACCTGGCCCATGCAGCCGCTCGTTTACCGGTTCAACCGCGACTGGGCGGACGATCTGGAACGCAGGGCGAGGGAGTTTGTGGCCGCGGGCGGCTGAGGGGGTTTTGCCCCGGCACCAAGCTCCGGGTTATGGGCTTTGCCCTGCCGGGCTTTCCGGCGCGCAAAGGGGGATTTTCACATGGCGGCAGGCGGTTCGGGGAAAAAGACGGTTCTTGTGACCGGTTCAAGCGGTTTCATCGGGAGCCATCTGACGGAACAGCTCCTCGCACAGGGCCACGAGGTCCGCACGATCGTGCGCCGGCCGGAGTCGCTGGAGCGGTTTTCCTTCTCGAAGCACCCGTCGTTCCGGGCCTTTCCGGGGGATCTGCTCGACCCCCGCTCGTTCGAGGCAGCCTGCGAGGGTGTCCAGCAGGTGTACCATCTGGCCGGGATCATCTCGACGAAAAATGGCGACCGCAAGAAGCTCTTCGACATCAACGTGAAGGGCTCGGTGAACCTCCTGAACGTCCTCAAGCGGACGAAGCCGGAAAAAATTGTCTATCTCGCTTCCATCTTCGCGCTGGCACAGGGTGAAAGGGACCGTCCGGCGAACGAGGAAACGCCCTACAACCTGGAGAACGTCCATGTGGACTATTTCGAGTCGAAGCGGACGGCGCAGCTCGAGGTGGAACGGTTCGAGATGGAGGGGCTGCCCATTGTCTACGTCTATCCGGGGTTCTGCTACGGGCCGGGGGATGTGTACGTGTCGAGCTCGGTGTTCATCCTGAGCTTCCTCCGGGGCGAGCTGCCGGTGATTTTCGATGGCGGGCAGAATGTTCTCGACGTGCGTGACTGCGCAAAGGGGCTCATTCTCGGTATGGAGAAGGGAAAAGTGGGGCGCAAATACCTGATTGGCGACCACAACGTGACGTTCAGGGAACTGGCGGAGGCGCTCGGCCGCGTGACAGGGAAAAGGGCGCCGAAGCTCGCGCTCCCCAGACTGGTGTCGGTGGGCCTTGGCGCGGTGGCGGAAAAACTTGCCCCAAAGTTCCCGCTGAACCGCCAGTCCGCCGAGGCTGCCTGCCACTACTGGTATTACGACACGTCGCGGGCGCGCGACGAACTGGGCTATTCCGGCCGTCCTCTGGAGGAAACGCTCCGGGACGCGGTGAGCTGGTTCCAGGCGAACGGTTACGACAAGCGGGGGTTCCGCCCGCCCAACCACTGATTGTGGTAACGGGCCGGAGCGGTGGTCTGGCGAGGGTTCGCATCGGTTGCCGCAACCGGCTAGAGTGCAACTACCCCTGTCCCACGGGCCGCGAAGCGAACCAGGCCTGTCTGCAGGGTTTTTTCATGGCCTAGTGACTGGAAGAAAATGTCCCGGACAATCGTACATATCGACGACGATCCCGCCATTCTCGAGCTGGTGTCGAGTGCGCTGAACGACCCCGGAAACGTGGAAGTGATCAGTGTGCGCGATAGCTCGAAGGCTGTTGAGATTATCGGGAAAAAGCGTCCGGACCTGATTCTCTGCGACATCTCCCTGCCGGAAAAGGACGGTTTCTCGCTGGTGGAGGAGCTGCGCCGCTGGCCGACTTCCATTGACGCACCGGTGATTTTTGTCTCGGGGGTTTCTGACGATTCGGAAATCGACCGGGCGTTCGGCATCGGTGCGGCGGATTTCGTGAAAAAGCCGTTCCGGCCCTCGGAACTGAAGGCCCGCGTCATGGCGCGCCTGGGTGCCCATTCGGCCGCCCGTGGCCCGGCCGGTGGACAGACTCCCGATGTCCGTGGGTCGCTCGCCATGATGAGCGTGGGGGACCTGTTCAACGCCGTAGAACTGGGCCGCAAAAGCGGCGTACTGAAACTTTCCGGTGGACCGGTGTCGGGTGAAATCCATTTCCGTGGTGGCCGCATCGTGGGTGCCGCCTGCGAAGGGCTTGTGAATGAACCGGCTGCTTACCGGCTGGGGGTGCTGGCTGACGGCATGTTCGAGATGCGGTTTCTCCCGGAAAACGAAGTCGAAGGGAAGATGGACCTTTCGCCGCAGTTTCTACTGATGGAGGCATTCCGGCTCCAGGACGAGGGTTCCCTTCCGCAGCCTGTCTCGCAGCCTCCCCAGCAGTCCTCGGAACTGGAGCGGCTGACCCGGCAGTTTGACGCGCTGATTGTCTATGCGGCGGAGATTTCCCACCCATCGGTCGTGCGGAACTATCTGGAGGAATCCCGCCGGATTCTCCCGCGCCCTTGGCGCGAAAATTGCCAGGTGGGATCGAAGGATGGTTCTCTTGAGGGAACTCCCGCCGCCATGGTCCAGCCAGGGGCTCCCGGCGCGGAAAACCTCGTCAAGGCATGGGTCGCGGAGTTCATCAAACGTGGCCAGTATTCCGAACCGAAGGTTTACAGCCGGCAGGCAATTCTCACGGCAGGCGTGGCCGACGCGGCGCTTCTGGATACGCTGTCGATCCGGTAGAAAAACACGGGAGAACCGTTCAGCGCGTACGCTTTTCCCATCCGCTGCGCGGCAGACGTCCGGAAATGTCGGTGCAGCTCAGTGACGGGTAGTTGGCGGCCTTTTCCCTGAAGCCGGCGCAGGGCCCGCGGCCGCAATCCATGAGTTTCGTGCAACCGGATCCGTCCCGGACGCAGACGGCCCAGTCACAGATTCCCTCCGGGAGCACACTGTCAAACGGTTCGGGAAGCTCCTGCCTCAGTCCCACGAAGGTCCAGAATCCGTAATCATGCGTGATAAGGTCTTTTCCGGGCCGGATGATATCCATCAGCTCGAATTCGGGCACAGGGGTATGGATGAACCGCTTTTCGAGGCGTGACCAGATGATGTCCACCTGATCGTATTCCCGGTAATAACCGTAACCGGCATAGGAGAGGATTAGAACCAGCACCCCTGCCACTGCCAGCGCAACAAGACCCGGCTTGTCCTCAAGATCCATTCCGGCTTTCCAGTGTAAAGCAAAGATCCGCGGGTTGCGGTGAGTTAACTCACGGCCCTGCTTCGGCGAAGGACCTGGAAACACGGCTGCTGATGACCCGTGAGTAGGCCGCCGGAAGCTGCTGGACCGCGAGCAGTAGGCCGCCAATGTCGGTGTCGATGGATCTCTGGGGCCCGGCATCGGCATAGACAATATTGACCACCCTGTCGCCCACGTGGACAGGGATGAACAGGGAATTGCCGCGCTGCTTGAAGATGGCCTTGCGGAGGAGATCGTTTGCCGGGGACCGGGGGATATTTCCGAGGTAGTGGCCCGGATGCTTGATGACCGAATCAAAGACCGACGGCTGGTTCAGTGTGATGGCGATGGCCCGAACGAGATCCGGTTCGATGTGTTCGCCGCGGCCTTCCCAGCCAAAGACGATATCCTTCTTGACGATGAAGAACACGGCCCTCCCGATTTCGCGGGCAGCACTGCTCACGATGGCCCGGACGATCTCGTCACGGCTGGAGGCCGTTTCCAGGGTTGGCTCGGGCCGTACTGCCGGGGCAAGAGGGGCCCCAGCCGCTGTGCGCTGGCGGATGAGCCTTGCGGAGCGGTCAATGTAATCTGTTTCCTGTTCCTCGTGGCGCCACTCGGGCCCGGCGCCACAGTACCGCTCGAGCAGAGAGCCCATGGTCAATTCGGAAACGACATACGGCTTCACTATGAGCCCGGTGGAGTAGGCGATCTCTGCCTTGACCACATGTTCACCGGGGTTGAGCATCAGCAAGGCAAGGGTTTTTGATTCGACCCGGTAAGGGAAAACTTTCGAGGAGATGCAGCGGTCGCGGCCGATCCGGTCCACAAGCGCCGGATCAATAGCCGCCTGATCCACCTGGATTGTTGGGGCTCCGTATTGGCGTGAAAGGGCGAGGGCGAGTTCCTCTTCACGGAGGGCCCCGGTTTCCACCAGATTGGTTCCCAAAAGGCCCCCATAAACGGCCTGATGACGAATGGCTTCTTCAATCTGGTCCCGCGTGGCGAGGCCTTCCCGGAGAAGCAGACGGGATAAAAGTTCCATGCCGGGCAGTTTTACACCAAATAGCCCGGCAAAGGGGAGTGGGGCATATGGAAGCCACGGGGAGGGTGGGTTAGATTGCTGGCATGGGTCTTGGACCTCCAGATTATCCGTCGAGAAACCGGGCTTTCGGCTTTTACGAATCGCCCTTGGGGCGCCGCTTGCTACGCTCCCGCCGGATCATGCGGTCTCTGGAACGGGATCTGGTTGAAAAGGGACGTGCCTTCGGGTTCCGTGTAACGGAAAACAGCAGTCGTGGCGGGTTTGATGTGACTATACGCCTGTCGTGCGAACCGGATACCTACCGCCGGACGACTTTCATTACGCGGGCCGAGTACGAATACCTTCTCGGCAACCCCGATCTCGAACCGCTGCTTCGCGCGGGCTGTTATCTGATGTAGTCCAGCCTATTTGCCGCCTGGAACAAACTGGGGTGGGCTCTTGATCTGGGGTCCCCCGCTTCGGCCACCGCCCTTTCCGCTGCCGAAATCCCGGAATGTCAGATCCACAGTGAACTGGTTGGCCTTCCGGTCCAGATTCCGCTGATAGGCGAAGGCCACCGATACAGCTGCATTTTCCAGTCCGATGCCCGCCGTAAGAAGGTAGTCACGAATGGTGGGTTCGCGGAACACTCCCCCACGGAGGAGAAGCTCCTTATAGGGTTCCACTTCTGCCCCGATCAGAAAACCGGCATCGAGGTCGCTTTTCCGGGTCAGGTCGGTAATGACCCCGCCAGCTCCGCGCAGCCAGTCCAGGGGAGCGATACTGCCGGTGATCTCGACGACACGGCCGAGCCGCTCGGGGTTTGACCCCACGAGATTTCGTCCCACGAGACTCGCCGACAGGTTCCAGAGGTTTTTCATCGGGGCGAGATATGCGCCAAATGTGCCGTCGACGACATTCTGGCTGTCTGCTTCTGCCGGAAGATCCGTGCGGAGCCAGTTGACGGCCGCTCCAATCATGATCGGAAGTCCGGCAACAGGAAGCTCGTCCGACAGGGCCAGGGTGAGATAACTGTACTTGGGTGGCCGGATGTCGGTTCCGCCGAATCCGAGAAAGGCGTCCGACTCCATGCTGTAGAACAGGGCGGCGCCGACATCGGTCGAAACCGAGTCGCTAAGCCCGACATTATACTGGTCAGAGCGGTCGGCGTTTCTCTGGTAACCGGCATGGATGCCGAACATGCGGATTTTGGAAAGGGCGGCCGGATTGAGCCGGGCCAGCGCGGGGTCACTGAGCAGGGTGGTTCCCGCCCGGCCCATTCCGATATTGCGTGCGCCCGGTGTGAGGTCGAACTTGGGCACACCAATACCACCGAGATATTCGCGACCGGGCCTTACGCAGATGACGGGATCCTTTCCTTCCAGCGCACAAGTGGCAGGTGTCTGGGCGGCAGCAATTTCCGGGAAGAAAATGGAAATGAAAACTGTCGCCAGTAGAATGAGCCTTGGTATTATTAGGCAGCGCATATCCTGCCGGATCGGCCTCGTGAATGCAGAGCCCTCAACGGAAGCAGGGAGAAGATACGGCTTTTGCCGCCAAGTTACAAACCGGAAGAGTTCCGGATGTCAGCCCTTTCGTGCTAATTAAGCGCGGCGCACCCAGGAGCTTCAGTTGAGCAAGGTTGTTACTGCCGTCATTCCGGTTGCCGGACTTGGAACCCGTTTCCTGCCGATCACGAAGTCGGTTCCCAAGGAACTGCTTCCGGTCCTGAACCGGCCCACGCTTCATTTGATCTGTGACGAGATACTGGAAGCGGGTATCCGGAAGGTCGTGCTGGTCTCCAACCCCGCCAAGGGAGCGCTTGAAGACTACGTGAAGCCCCAGCAGGCGCTGAAAAACCATTTGCTCAAGGCCGGCAGGGACGATCTTCTCCAGAGCTGGACCCGGACTCTCGGACGGCTCGATTTCCAGGTGGTCTATCAGCGGGAGCCAAAGGGTCTGGGCCACGCCGTACTGCAGGCGAAGCGGGCGGTGGGAAACCGGCCTTTTGCCCTGCTTCTTCCGGATGAAATTTTCTTCCAGGATCCCGGCCACGCTGGACCGCTGCGCTCACTCGTCAGGCTCCATGAGAAGGAAAATGCTCTTGCGACCGTGGCGGTGAAAAAGGTTCCAAAGGAGGATGCCAGTCGTTACGGTATGGTGCAGCCTGCAGGGCGGTTAACCGGCCGCAGAGTGTTTCGGGTGGCGGGGATGGTGGAAAAGCCGAAACCGGAAAAGGCACCGAGCCAGTATGCCATTATTGGCAGGTATGTGATTGGGCCCGGGGTTTTTGAGTGGCTGGAGCGGACCAGGCCCGCCCGCGGCCGGGAAATACAGCTTACCGATGCGCTGGATGCGCTTTGTTCGCGGGGAACCGTGCTGGCTACGGAAGTTGAGGGTGAACGGTTTGATACGGGTGTGCCGCTAGGTCTGGTGAAGGCGAACCTGTTTGCGGCCTGGCGCGATCCGCGCTACCGCAGGGAAATCCGGGCACTTCTCGGAGCCCTGGAACGCCGGTCTAAACGTTCTGGGATACGGTAGTATGGCACGTACTGAAGCTCCTGCAGCCGATCAGGTCCTCAAGGAACTTGAGGCCGGAAAGCTTCGCCCCGTTTACTATCTCACACCGCTCGGGTGGGGAGATCCGGTCACCGAGCCTTATTTCGTGGGGGAACTCCTGAAAGCATTCCGCGAGGCGACGGTAAAGGACACTGCGGATTTCAACCTGGACCGTTTCGATGCTGCCCAGTGTGACCCTTCCCACATACTGGTGGCAGCACAGACATTTCCCATGATGGCCCGGCAGCGTCTTGTCATCATCCGCAACGCAGAAAAGCTCGATACGGAGGCCGGCCATGAGGCCCTGATACCGTATATCCAGAAACCTGCCGACACGTGCGTCATGGTTATGGAGGGTGACAAGCCCGACGGGCGGAAGAAACTTGCCAAAGCCCTTCAGGAGGCCGGTGCTTACGTGGATGTATCCCGTCCGCGTGAAGAGGGCCTCGCGTACTGGATCCGGCGGTTTGCCCGCAAGAGAAAACGAACCGTATCAGAAGGTGCTGCAGCCCTCCTGGTTGAGAGGATCGGATCGGACATCACCGCGCTGGATCAGGCGATTGAAGTGGCGACGCTTCTGGATCCGGACCGGGAGGAGATTTCGGAGGAAACGGCGGCAAAGGTGATTGCAAGCACCCGTGGGTTCACGGCCTTTGATCTCTTTGATGCCATTACCGCCAAGGATCTTGGGGCGGTGTATGGAATCTTGGAGAAACTGTCAGAGAGCGGCGGCAAGGACTACCCGATGCTTCTCGGCGGTCTTCACTGGAGTTTCCGGCAGATGCGACGGATGGACGAGCTGAGATCCCGGGGAATGGGCGGTGAAGAGATCTGCCGTCATCTCAAGATCAATTTCCGCCGGGATGAGCGGATCCGAGCGGCGGCACGCTGGAAAGGGGCCCCCTGGGACCGGCTGGCCGGGAGATTTTTCGAACTGGACAGGCAATTGAAAGGAGCACCGGTGGACCGGCAGCTCGCACTGGAGAGGCTGCTTGTGGAGATGGTGAATCGCTGATTTCCGGTACCGGGCTTGAAACGAAAGAAGGGCGGCCATCAGCCGCCCTTCTTCGTTCATTGCAGAACCGGATTCCGGCTCAGGCTGACTTGGACTTCTGCTTGTGGTCCGTAACGGCCTTGGTGAGCCGGCTGATGCGGCGGGAGGCGTTGTTGCGGTGCAGGACTCCTTTGGATTGGGCGCGGTCCAGATAGGAAACCGCCTTCTGGTAGATTTCATCAAGTTTCGGATCGCTGTTCTGCATCGCCTCGCGGACATTGCGGACAAGCGTACGCCATGTGGATGTTACGGTGCGGTTCACCTCATGGCGGCGTTTTTCCTGGCGGGCGCGCTTGGCTGCGGACGGTTTCGGCACTGAAATTCTCCTTCAGAGTTCCTCATATCGGTACCCGGACCGCCACCACGCGGAACCCGGCCGGTAAGGGCCTTCCGTGTATACGCTCGGACGGGTAGCGTCAAGGGCGGGTTTCCGGCCCTCAGCCCGGCCTGTCGCGGGTGCTGGCCAGGATACTGAACAGCCCTCAAAAATTCCCTGTTGACGCGCCGTGACGGTTTGGGTAGCGTCGCATCCCGATTGATTGATTGTTCAGTCAATCAATCTGTTTGACGCTGGAAGGCTATCCGAAGGCATGGGGCCCGGAAGTCTATCCGGTAATAACTAAATAAATATTACGAAGCAGGAGATCTCACATGCCTAAGTTCGACAACTGCAAGGCTATCTTTGAATTCATCGGCAAGAATCTGGCACCCAACGCTGAAGCGGCCAAGGCCAACGTGGGCGGCGTTTTCAAGTTCGTCGTTACCGGTGGAAAGGGCGGCACGTGGCTGGTCAACTGCAAGGACAACGTGGGCGTCACTGAAGCCGACGGCGATGCCGATTGCACCATTACTGTTGATGATGAGACCTTTCTGGCCATCAACAACCGCGAAATGGACGGCCAGATGGCGTTCATGAGCGGCAAGCTCATGGTATCAGGCGACATGTCCTACGCGTTCAAGCTCGGCCAGGTGCTGGGTGGCGGCGGCGGAAACTGATTCCCTCCCCTCGCGTCTGACGCAGGAAAACCATCGGGCCGGGGCTCCTTGAGCGGAACCCGGCCCGTTTTTTACAATCTGAAAACAATATACAGGAGTTCCCCGTGGCTGCACCGCTCGATGGCATCAAGGTTCTGGATCTTTCCCGGTTGCTTCCGGGCCCATACTGCTCCCAACTGCTTGCAGACCTGGGCGCAAGAGTCGTCAAGGTCGAGGACACCCAGGGTGGTGATTATGCCCGGGCCGGGGCACCGGCGATTGACGGCCAGAGCGCATTTTATGTCGCGATCAACCGGAACAAGGAATCGATCAAGCTCAATTTGAAAAAACCGGAAGGGGTAAAGGCGCTGCTCCGGCTGATTCCAGAGTTTGATGTGGTCCTGGATACGTTCCGCCCTGGTGTCGTTGAGAAGCTTGGGGTTGGATACGAAACCTGCCGGAAGATAAATCCGAAGATCGTTTACTGCGCGATAACCGGCTACGGCCAGGACGGTCCCTATGCGCAGCGGGCCGGACATGACAACAATTACCTGGCGCTGGCGGGGGTGGCGGCGATCACCGGCGAACCGGGGCGGCGGCCGGTACTCGCGGGATTCCAGCTTGCTGATCTTGGCGGGGGGGCACTTTTCGGGCTGTCAGCAATACTGGCCGGGCTAATTCAGGCCCAGAAAACCGGAGAGGGTACCTACTGTGACGTCTCCATGCATGATGGCGCATTTGCATTCCTCGCACCGCACATGGCGGGCTTCCTCCAGCAGCGGAACGAGGTTCCAGGGCCGAGCAGCATGCTGCTTTCGGGTGCGGTAGTTTGTTACAACATCTACGAGACGAAAGATGGCCGTTATATGTCTGTGGGAGCACTGGAGCCGAAATTCTGGCAGGCGTTTACCCAGGCTTGCGGCCGTCCGGATATTCTCCCGTTCGCATTCCAGAAGGCACGTGATGGCGAAAAGGCCTACGAAGCGGTGAAGGATCTTTTCCGGTCAAAAACCCAGTCCGAGTGGACCGAGCTTCTGAAAAATGCGGACTGTTGTGTGGAACCCATCTGGGATTTCGCCCAGACCGAGAAAGACCCCCAGCTCGAGGCCCGGAATATGTGGATTACCATCCAGAACAAAAAGGGCGAGGCGGTCAAACTTCCCAATACGCCTTTCCGATTCAGTACCGTGGAGAAAAAGACCAGGGATCGTCCGGCCCCGCAATATGGCGAGCACACGCAATCAGTACTCAAAGAGTTCGGGTTCTCGGATGAGGATATTACAGTCCTGAAATCCGCTGGCGCCATCTGAAGCACCTGACATTCGGGGTTTCAGCGGACTAGCGTTCCGGCAGGTGAAACGCTCGATCCTGAATCCGATCCTGCTGGCCGCAATGGTGGCCTGGCTGTTCGTGCCCGCCTGGCGCGACGGACGGACGCTCTGGGTCCGGGACAATCTGGTCAACTTCCTGCCAAACCACGTTTACTGGGTTGAGCGGGTGAAAAATGGGGAGATTCCCCACTGGAATCCTTACGTGGCGGGCGGAATGCCCTATGCCGCCGACCCCATTCAGGGCACCTTCTATCCGCCAAGATTGCTGGCCCTGTTTTTTGACAACCCGGTCCTGTCATTCAACCTGCTGATGGCTTTTCATCTGTTTCTGCTCGGCTGGGGTTTCGAGCGGCTTCTACGAAAAGTTGGTACTGGCGCAATCGCGTCGTTGACCGGAGGCATGATCGTAATGCTGTCGGGGACATTCCTGAACAGCACGTTTCTGGTTGAATTCCTGTACGCACAGGCCTGGACCGGTTGGCTGCTGTGCGCGGCCCTGGACTGGTCCCGCGGGGAACGTGCGGGCCTTCGCCTGTCATTGTACGGCGGCCTGATGCTGCTGGCGGGCGAACCGCAGACATTCGTCGTGAACTGGGGAGTGCTGCTGATCTTCTGGCTGGTTGGCCCAGCAAGGAACGAAGAGGGAGCCTTTGATCGCCTGAAGCGATCGGTAAAGGGGTGCTTTGCCTTTGGAGTGGCGGCTATAGGCATTGCACTGATTCAGTGGATTCCCGCCTGGTATCTGATCCGGGAGACTGGCAGGGGCGTGGAAGGCTTTACCCTTCAGCAGGCCCAAGGCTGCGGCTTTCATCCTGTCCGGTGGATTGAGATGGTCATACCCGGTCTTTTTGGAGACGACGCGGGAGATTTGACGATCTGGAGCCCTAAAGTCGTCTGTCCGGGTCACTCGTCACTGTACATATCGACAACATATATCGGCATGACGGCCGGTCTTTTCGCTGTATTGGGAGCGTTCAACCGGAAAAGCCGTGAATTGTCGCGGGCAATGCTTGTCGTTGTGCTTCTTGCGGGAGTTCTCGCCGCAGGAAAATGGTCTCCCCTGAATCTTTACCAGTGGCTGTACGAATACCTGCCCGGCTGGAACCGCTTCCGGAACAGCGAGCGGCTGCTTCCCTGGGTCACCATGTCGCTTGGAGTGCTTGCTGCGCTTGGGCTGGAGCAGCTTCGGCAGGAGGAGGGGCGGAACATCCTTGCACGGCTGATACTCTGTCTTGTGGCGTTTCTGGCGGTGGTGACGGCAATACCCTGGCCTGACCTGTTCCACAGATTTGACCCAGGGATGTTCCCCTATGCCGCCGAAGTGATTGGCCGTGCGGTTGACAGGGCAGTACCGGGTGCACTGGCAGCCTCTGTGATTCTGGGGCTCATATTCATTTTCCGGATAAAGGCACTTTTACTGTTTCTTCCGCTTGTCATTTTTGCAGACCTTGTCCGTCATGCTCCTGAAATGCTGGAGTTCTGGCCTGTTCGGGGTTTTCCTCAGCAGAAATCTCCGGTTCTTTCGCGGATTGAGGAAAAATCCCGTGAGGACCAGTTCCCGTATCCGCCCCGATATACGGTGCCGGTATTGCGGCTGGCTCCTGTGACGCCGACGTCCATAGTTGATCTGCGGATGGCTACACAGACCAGATGGCTGATCGGCGATCCGGACCTGAACACCTATTACCGGCTGGCATCGCCTGAAACGATGAACTCCTTTGTCACGGACCGGGCGGCCACGGTCCGCAAGTCCCTCTCATGGGAGGCGTTCAACAGGCTCTGGGGCACCTCCGGACTTATTCTTGCCGAAGGAATGACCGTCGATAGCCACCGCTACGAGTTGCTGGAAACTATGGGTCCAGTGCGACTCGCATGGAGCCGCAGTGACCGATCAAGAGTGATCTGTCCGGAGGTGTGGGTTCGCCTTGCCGACGACGGCTCGGTACCGCGATTCTGGAAACAGCATGCACAGGGCGGTGACGCGGACTTTGATCGCACCGTTTGGGGCCCATTTCCTGATGAAGGAAAAAGCAGTATTTCGCCACTGTGCCGAACGGTTTTCTGGAATCCGGAGCACTACGAGTTAGACGTGTCCCAAGGCGGCAATTCACCGGTGGTACTCAGGGAATCCCTGTCAGTCGGCTGGTCAGCCGTTCTGGTGGAAACCGGGAAAGAACCTGCAGGAAAGTCCCTGGACATTTTCCCGGCCAATCACGCCCAGATGGCAGTGTTTCCGGGGCCGGGGCATCACCGGATCCGCTTCACCTACTTTACTCCCGGCCTTGGCATGGGACTGGTCGGTACGGCTATCTCACTTCTGGTGGCTTTGTGGATGGGAAAACGGTTCTGGTATCCCACGGCGCCTGCGACGGACAATTTATCGGCTGAAGGAAAGGCAAGAAATGCATAAGAGCAAGATATTCAGGGATGATCTGCTTGAAGGAAAAAGGGCCATTGTGACCGGAGGCGGTACCGGTATTGGCGAAGCTATCACGGCCGAGCTGAATGCGCTGGGCTGTGAGGTTTATATCTGCTCCCGGAAGCAGGAGAACGTGCAGCCAACAGCCGAGAAAATCATGAAAGCGGTCGGGAAAAGGCCGGTACACTGGGGGCTTTGCGATATCCGCAAGCATGAGGAGGTCGATCGCGCCATAGATGAAGCCCTGCAGAAGATGGGAGCCGTCGATTTTCTTGTGAATAATGCCGGCGGCCAGTTCCCGTCTCCGGCGGCCACATTTACCGACAATGGCTGGAGTGCCGTAATCAACAACAACCTGACCGGACCTTTTTATTTTTCACAGTCTACGGCGAAGAAATCCTTTTTCCGGCAGATGCACGGGAAAATCGTGTTTATCACGGCAGACTGTCACCGGGGCATGCCGGGACTGGCTCATACCAGTGCGGCACGTGCGGCGGTCCAGAATCTGGCGATGACCCTCGCGGTGGAGTGGGCTTCGTTCAACGTGAAGGTGAACTGTGTGGCTCCAGGCACGATTTTCTCGACTGGAATGCGGGTTTATCCGAAAGACATCGTCTTCAATACGGCACGGCACATTCCTCTCAAAAGGCTTGGATCCGTGGAGGAAGTTGCGCAGATGGTAGCTTATTTACTTTCACCGGCCGGTGACTGGATCACTGCGGAAACCGTGAAAATTGATGGTGGAGCAAGCATCTGGGGCGACCGGTGGCCGATTCCCGATCCGAAGGATTTTGACAAGACCCATGGATGGCCGGAGCCGGCACCTTTCGGTGGATATGCCGGACACGATGAAGACAGAAAAAAATAGGCACGGATGGCCCAGCCGATGGGGGCCTTGTTTATTTCTGATCCGGAGTGTCGCCGGTGGCCGTTTTTATTGAAGATGGGTCTGCCGGCTGCTTCCGGGCAAGTTCCTTGACCTCTGCACAGGTGCGGATTTCCGGGAGAGGGGTCGTTTTGAGAGATTCCGCTTCCTCGGCGGTCAGCTCGCCATTCTTCGCATAGGAATCAATGACAACATTAGACCGCTCTCTGATCGGCCGCAGGCTATCGCCAGTCACACCGCCATAGTACGCCATTGCCGTAAGCGATATGGCCTCGTTCTGGCTCAGTTGCCGGATTCCTTTTCCCAGCAGCTTGATGGAAGCATCTGCATAGCCCCGGATTTCGCACGGAAAATCAGCGTTCTGGTAGATACAGCCGATAACTTGGTCTGCTGTGGCATTTCGTGACAGCCAGATCATGTCTGAAATGCCGGCAACCCGCCTAACATAGCCAGTGCTGGTGAGCCCCGCGTCTCTGAGCCGGTAACGGCTACACGCAACGGCGGCCAGATGCCCTCTCGGCATCACGGGTATTTCTTCGTTTGCATTGGCGGGGAAATAGAGATGCCATACTGGATCGCCCCGTTTGTGAGGTTCGATGGTTATTGGGAGCGATTCGTTAAACCCGATCCAGATGGCTTTTGAAACAGTTGACTCGATTTCGGAATTATCAGGACGGGGAATGGTTCCCCGGATCAGAAGTCCAGTCCAATAGGCAGCTTCGGGGACCAGAACCGGTGATGTTACCATCAATGCCAGAAGGACCGAGAGTATCAGCAGCACCTTCTTTGTGCGTGTACGTGACATGGCCATGTATTTCTACCTAAAGTCGGCAGTGACGGAGATTATTTCATGCCGGTCCCTGATCCAACCGTCCTGTTTGAAAATGAGGACCTGATCCTGGCCGACAAGCCGGCTGGAATGCTGACGACCGGAGAAAAGGGTGACTCCAGTACGCTTGAGTCCCGGTTACAGGAACTTTATGGAAGGGGAGTGAGGGCACTTCATCGCCTTGACCGGGAGACCAGCGGTGTTGTCGCGTTCGGCAAGACCGAGCCAGCGCGGAAACACCTTGAGCCCCTGTTCCGTCGCCATGAAACAGAACGTGTCTATCTCGCGCTGGTGCTGGGCACATTTACGGATACCAGCGGAACACTGAAGAACTATCTTCGCACCGATCCGAAAACACACACCGAGCAGGTGGTTTACAATTCCCGGTATGGAGTCGAAGCACGGCTTTCCTACCGGGTCTTGCACTCGGCCAGCGGGGTTTCACTGGTGGAAGTCAGGCCGCAGACCGGACGTACCAACCAGATCCGTGTCCAGTTCGCCCATGACGGCCATCCGGTTATCGGCGACCGCAAATACGGCCGTGGGAAAGGCTTCCCGGTGACCGCCCGTCGCACGATGCTTCATGCACGTCTGCTGGTATTTACGCCGCCCGGAGCAAGAAAACCGGTCCGGGCAGTGAGCCCATTGCCAGATGATTTTCGCGAGGCTCTGGCTGAAGCGTCAATTCCGCTTAAAGGGCTTGTCCAGCCTTTATAAGCTGTCGATCGACATGCCGAGCTGGCGACGCTGAAGGAAATATTCCTCGCTGACGCTGTAGCGCAGCAGTTCACCGAACTGTGGACGGTCCTTGAAGATTTCCGGCCATCGAGAAGGTTCTGGCAACGGACCTTCCTGAATCGCGCCGGTACGGACAGCGACCCGCGTCAGGGCGGATAGAAGGTCACCGGCCATGACAAGACCAAACCGGTCGCGGGTATATTGCATACCCTCAAGCCACGCCGGCATGGCAACGCGGGAATGGGCCTCACGGAACTTGGAGAGTTTTGCCTGCAATTCCTTGCGGAGATTTCGCGAAATTTCCTTATCAAGATTTTTGACATCCCGCTTGATGGCTGCCGGGTCTCCACCCATACGGAAAGTCTCGTCGACCGATCTGCCGAACAACGCCAGCAGCCGGTGCACGGTATCAGCGTCGAGGCGGGCAAGCGACCATGAACCATCGACAAGTGCGAACAACGTCCGGGCGGCCATGAACGTTGCCTCGGCACCGGTGAGGGTTTCGAACAGCTGATCACCCACCAGCACCACCGGACCCTTGGGGCCACGTTCTATAGTCATGTTCAGGGGACGCCGGTTATCGCGGACAAAGATCAGGCCTTCAACCGGACCGATCTGCTCCATCACCTGCTTGATTGCTTCCGGAATCATTCCCGCCGGCATGGGATCCGGCTTCACTCCCAGTTTCACGAAATCCATCGGATAGGTCTTGCAGATCACGGGGGCCAGCAGTGGAAGAATTTCCTGGAGATAGTGCTGGCAGAAAGGATGCCAGAACTGCTTTCCATGAGAAGCGGGATTCAATTTTGTCTTGGGGGTGAGCGGCTGGTTGGTGCGCTGCGCAGCCACGAAATCGGTCACATCTGAAGTGGCAATTCCAAGGGCGGCAAGTGCCTGACCCGCGCAATAACGCTTGTCCAGATCGGAGCCATAAATTGTTCCGAGCATCTGGTAAGTGTGTGCATGATAGGGATCGATCTGGAGCAGTGCCTGATACGATTTTATGGCTTCGCCCAGGGTTGAGACGTTTTCCCGGAACATACCGGCGAGAGTCTCGTGAAGATCTATATTCTGCGGATCGAGCCGGATCGATCTCCGGATTTCCATTACCGCGTCGTCCCGCCGGTTCAGCCGGTCCTTCAGGATCATGGCCCGGCGGCGGAGGAATGGTAGCGATGCCCTGGGGTTATCTTTCCTGAGAGAATCAGCCAGCTTTTCAAGCATCTGAGCGGCTTTGTCCCACTCCCCGTTTTTCTCGTAAAGGGCGATCATTTCCTCGGCGGCACCTGAAGTATCTGTTCCCTGTTGCGCGGCCTGCTCAAGATAGTTCTGGGCGGCAGCCGAGTCGCCCTTTGCAATGGCGACCTTGCCCAGCAGGGCGCTAGCGGTAGCCTGGAGTTTCGGATCCAGCCGGGACAGCTTGGCAAGCCGGCCGAGAAGATCTTCGGCCTCGCTGTGGCGGCCGGAGGCTACCAGTGATTCTGCCACCTTGATCAATGCCTCGGGGAGGTTTCCGTCAAGGTCGAGAGTGCGCCGGTACTCCACCAGAGCCTGGGCGGGATCACCCAGATGACGTTCCAGGTTCCGCGCGATTTCCAGACGGTATTTCGCCGCCTTCTGGTTTTCCATCAGTGCTTCGGCCTGGGTGGCCAGGGCATCGAGGGCGGTATTGGCCCGGTCCAGATAACCTCTTGCCGTCGAGATTCTCGCCACCGCCTGGAGAGCATCGTCCGATGACGGGTTTTCACGCACCACCGATTCGAATGCTCTCAGCGCATCGTCCGGCCTGCCGGCCTTCTCCATTGCATGGGCTACCCGGCTCCAGAGGTTCGCCCGGAACTCGGGAGTTGTGTCGGAAGCCCCGCGGATAACCATCTCGAGTTTCTGGGCAAGTCCCTGCCAGTCTTCCTTTAGACCATCGAATTCGGCCAGCGCCAGCAAGGCATCGCGGTGCTCGGGCTCGTCTTCAAGGACCCGCTGGAAGGCTCCCCGGGCCTGTTCGGCGTCTCCAGTTTGTTGAAGACATACACCCAGCATGTAGTTGGCTTCACTGCGTACCCGTGCCTCCGCTTTCTGAACACCGGCACCGAAGGCTTTCCGGATGACCGGAAGGGCTTTTGCATATTCCCCGTCACGGAAAAGTTTCTCGGCCTGTGCCATGAGTGCTGCGGGATGGGTGTCATCAAGCTCGGCGGCACTGGTGTACAGTTCCTGGGCCTTGTCGGCCCGGTCGAGGACCATTTCGTACAGCTTTGCTGCTTCAACCAGATCTGCAACCTGTTTCTTTGTATCTGACTGGGAGGCGGCCCGGCGCTCCAGCAGGGCTGCAAGTTCCTTTGAACATTCCAGTGCCCGTGCCGTATCAATCGCAATACCCAGCACAGTCTGCATGTCAGCCGCCCGCTCAACATGCTGGTGTGCCCACTTGTAAATGGTTTCGATATCCTGCTCCGGCATGTGCCGGTCGACCGCTATGCGGGCCGCTTCGGACATCAGGCGTTCGGCTTGGGCCTCATCCTCCTTTATCAACTGCGCCTGGCGGACCAGTGAACGGGAAAGTTCGGTCCAGTCGCTTCGGATCCTGTGGAATTTTGCAAGTGCAGCCCACCGATGCGGCGACTCCGGCTCGATCCGGCAAAGCTCCTCGAGATGGAGGAGCTGCCGCTCAGGTTCACGCAGCGTATCTGCGTAGACGGAAACCAGACGCTCCCGGATTCGCAATGCCTCCTCGGGCGGAACCATCGAGATCAGCACTTCAAGCGCTTCGGCCAGTTCCGGAATATTGGATTGCCGCTCATGCAGGGTGACGAGCAACCGGCGGGCTTCGACACAGCCGGGGTCCAGCTCCAGTGCCGCGCCAATCAGCAGAGCACATTCCTGGGGATTATTGTCGAGTTCTAGACAGATTCGCGCGAGTTCTGTTTTCGCGGAAGCCTTTTCAGCAGATGTGACCGCCTTGGTGAGTTTGCGTTCGGCAAACATCCGGGCATCGTCCGTACGGCCAAGCTCTGTAGACAATCGAGTGATGAGGCTTTCTGCTACCGGGTTGTCCGGATTTACCTTGAACAGCTCCCTGGCAGCCACAAGTGCTTCTTCCTGCCGGCCTTCCATGGCGGCAAGAGTGCGGGCCCGGGCCTCGAGAAGAGGCTCCTGGCTTCTTGCATCCAGTGATAGTTCGAACAGGGCTTCCACGGCCATCAGTTCATGGGCAGTATCCCCAGCGTCCCGTGCCGCATGCCGCAAGGCTTCGATGATGCCGGCGTTCGCCCCTCCGGCTTCCACGCGGCGGGCCAGAAGTGGCAGCAGCCGGGATGAAGTTCCGCCAAGGCCGATTCCCTCCCAGATCAGGTCGTCCAGACTCTCCGCCTTGCCCTCAATTCTCTCTCGCAGGGAAGCCTTGAGTTCCCAGTGTCCTAGCGAAGGCTTGCGGGCAGCTATACGGGCGTAGAGCCGCTCAAGGTCGGCTTCGGACAGACCCCCGTCGCGCAAGAGGGTTTCCACATAGGCCGTCTCGGCGATCTCATCCGTACCGGGAAGTTCAACCAGCAGGGAACGGGCCAGGGCTGATTCGTCACCTCCCGTTGATGCCACCCGCTCGGAAAGCAGTCTAAGGCGGCGTTGGTCCAGCACCGGCTCCAGGGCCAGAAGAGCCCTTCCGGTCAGTGAATCAGGTATGGAGGCCAGCCGTTCATCAGTAATCTCCGACGGGGTGGCGGCAAGGAGGCGGATATACAGATCCCCGTCAGTTGCAGGCGAAGTGCTGCGGTCTGACAGGACAGCGGAAAGCTGCGCAATTCTTTCGCCTGGAGCCATCTGGGATTCAAGGTTTTCCTCGAGCTCTTTGCGGGCGGTGACAAGCCCGCGATCAAGTTCAACGGCTTTCTGGAAGCTTTCGTTCGATTTTTTCGCGAACTTGAACCGGTCACGCCACAATTCACCAATCAGCTGATGAAGGGCGGCGGCGTAGCGAGGGTCCTTCGTGAGCTGTGCCTCACGGATGTAAACCTGCACCAGATCGTCCCAGTTTTTCTGGGTCGGAGCGAGCCTGGACAGCAGATTGATCACCATCTGGTTTTCGGGATCGAGTTCCAGGGCTTTTCGCAGGTAATCAATGGCCAGCGAAAGATCCCTTTTCCGGTCCTCGGCAATTTCAGCGATCTTGATAAAGATGGCGGCTTTCGCACGGGGCGCATCAACGAGTTCGATCTCGCGTTCAAATACCCGGATCAGAAGATCCCAGTTCTGGGTCGAATGGAAAAGACGGCCAAGGGTCCGAAGGGCGGGAGTATAGTCCGGCTCAACTTCCAGCGCGTGGTAATAGCTCTCCACGGCCATGGCGAACTTGTCCACCGGTTCGCTGGGGGTGAACTCCTTCTGCCAGAGTTCACCGAGTGACATGTAAATGGCGATCAGCCGGCTCTTGTCGCGGGTCAGGGTGGCCTCGGCCTGATAGAGGCGGATCAAGTCCTCCCATTGCTGTTCCGCGTACAGCAGGCGTCCCAGTTCCCGGTAGATATTCAGGTTGCTGTCGTCTGTGAGAAGCGCTGTCCTCAGCACCTCGATCGCCATTTTCCGCTGACCCAGCTTGTCGGCGAGCAGTTCCGCATGCTTGATCATGTAGTCGATCTTCTGTTGCCGGTCGGGACTGCCTTCCGCCTCGAATTCATAGACCTGGGCCAGTTTTTCCCACTCGCCTGCCCGCGCAAACAGCCGGCCGATGGAAGAAAGGGCGAAGGAGTTACGGGGATCCACTTCCAGTGCGCGGCTGTACCATTCAATAGCTGCCTGCGGATCTTTCAGCATTTCGTCGGCGACCTGACCAGCCTTGACGGCAGTTATCGCGCGGAGCTGGCTGTCCGTGAACGCCTTGTACTGGGCGTCAAACACTTCAAGCAGTTCCTTTGGCCTTCCCGCACGCCTCTCAACATCTTCCAGAAGCTTCAGAACCAGCAGGTTCTCCGGCTCTGCGAGGCGAATTTGCCGGTAGATTTCGCCTGCCTCGGTGGTCTGGCCGAGTTCTTCATGGAGCACACGGGCAACGCGATAAAGAAGAGCCGTCCGTTCTGTTCCTAAAAGGGAGGCGGCCTGCATCCGCATGACCTCGACCCAGCCGGACCAGTTTCCAGATATCTCCAGAAGTTTTACGAGTAGCGGCTGGGCAGCACCTTTGAGCGGGTGATCCGGAGGGATATTCCGCAGACCGGCGACAATTTCATCCATGCGGCTTTTGCCCGTCTCGCGACCCTGTACTGATTCGGCGA
>CAZSFB010000004.1:0-22329 GCA_964606035.1 uncultured bacterium
GTTCGGGGAGAACCCAATTGCAGTCTCATCACCGCCGTAAATCACCCTGGCATCGGACCAGACCACGTAAATAAAGCACAGGAAATATACCCCGGTAATTGTCCGTAATATCGCAAACCGGGTAGCGCTCATCGGGGTTTCCTGCATCACATGCATATGATCTTCACCCGGATCTTTTCCCCTGCCGGCCCGCCAGGTTTTGGCGTCTCGACAACTACTTCACGGATGCGTGCCGAAAGGCCAATCTGCCGGGCCAGTGGACCGTTATCACAGAACCCCCCCGACAGGGCTTTCATACTTTGCGGCCGGGCGGGGTGAATCAGTACATATGCGTAGTGCACCCGCAATGTCTCATGTGAGGGCAGGTCGCCATAGAAGCTCCCATCCACCTCACGGCTGAACCGCTGAAAGTCCTCTGTCATTCCATAGAGTCTGAACTCCACTGGGAACGGCTCTCTTGGCCCATGAAAGACCTTGGCCGCTGGCGACAGGAAACTCAGCCAGTCATTGCCCTTGATAAGGAAATCCTTGCCCATCCAGACGATCATCACCGATCGCCAGATTCCAATGACTGTCAGCACGACTGCGGCCCAGTCTGTCCACTTGAAATTACGCAATCGCCGGCCCCAGTCCCCTGCCACGGTCATGCCGTTGCCCCCCAGTAGTCCCGCCGGAGCCACCGCTCGTCGAAGATGAAGAACTGGAACATGAGCATGCCGAAACTGGTCACCTCGATTTCACAGATCACAATGAGCATGACGTGCATGACGCTGATGCACAGCCAGATGGCGAGCCGGCCGAAGCGCGACAAACAGAGCGGCGCGGCAAACAGCTCGAAGGCGATGACAAACCAGGTAAGCCCTTTGCCAAGGCCGGCGTCCAGCAGCCCGGCAACAAGATCACGCACCGGCCCCAGCCGCTGGATCGGCGTCGTGAGCACCCACTGCAGCGCGGTGCCGTTCTGCCAGATTTTCACAAAGACAAGCTTGTCGAGACCGCTCGACGTGTAGGCGATCCCGAAGATCACCCAGGCGCCCCAGTAAACAAGCGGCGGGAACCTCCAGCTGGCCACGTCTCCCGCGTATTTCAGCCGGAGCCGGTCCAGGCTCCAGAGCTCTCCGGCGGGAACCAGCAGGCAGGCGAGCAGCATCCAGCCCGTGTAGGCGTTGGATACCGACGTGGCGTACTCCCCCATCATGAACATGCAGGCAAACCCGTAGAAGACCGCAATATTCGTGAGCCGGCGGAAGGCTCCGAGCGTGAACAGCACCACCGCTGCGGTGAGCAGCACCATGAAGATTTCGACCGACTCCGGTGTCCGCGCATGGCGGAGCCAGTTGATGCCCGGTGAGAGCCGGAACGGCTCGAAGCGGGGCCAGCCGGAAATGCTGTACAGGCGGTACTGTTCGTCCCAGATGGAGCCGAGATACCCAAGCAGATAGAGCCCGAAAAATATCCTGAACGCAGCGAACCGGCCGGCGGTGACTGGCGGCGTGTTCACATGCATTTGATCTGTATCCTGACCGGGTCCGGCCCGAAGTCGGTCTGCCGCGGGGTCTCGATGGTGATCTCCCGGACAGGCGCGTGCAGCTGGAGTTTCCGGGCGAGCTCGCCATTTTCGCAATAACCATCGGCGAGGATTTCCAGGCTGCGCTGGCGTGTCGGGTCCACCAGCGCATCGGCATAGGCCATGTCCGTGAACTGGCTGGATCCGGTCCATGCGTACATCTCCATGCCGCCCTTTTTCTCGAACCGCACGTAGTCAGCGGTGAACCCCTCGACCCGGACCCACTTCACGAAGTCGGCGGGTGCAGGCAGGCCATGAATGACTGTCGGGATTGGCGAAAATGTCATCACCCAGTGCCCGCCACCGACGAAGGCCTTCCCGCCCACAAAGAAAAACGCCACCGACCGGAACAACCCCATGAGCGTCAGCGCAATGGCGGCCACGGCGAGCCAGTTCAGCCGGCTGCCGGTTCTGTCCGGCAGAAGTTCGTCCCTGATCGTCTGGCGCCAGGCCGTGAAGATATTCATCTTGCACAATCGTTACACGCCTCGTGGACGGGTAACAAGGAAGGCCGGTTTCCACCTTCTGCCCGTGAGGCGCATCACCCGGGAGGGCGCGGCAAAATCCGGCTCAGGTTGTGCGCCGGTTGCATTTGCCCTAAAATAAGCCCAGCCAGATCAACCAACAGTCAAGCCCATTGCCGCATGGGAAGGCCACGGGAGTCGTGATGTGTTTTTTGCTCCGGAAATTTTCTGCCATTTCGCTGAGTCTGCTGTTCTTCTCGGCCGCATGCTCCAGCAGTCCGGCATCCAGCAGCGATACACGCGACCCGCCACCGGAATCGGTCGCCCGGATCTGGAACGAAACACTGCTTGAAGCGATCCGCCGCGATACGCCCCGTCCCGGTGTCCACGCACGGAACCTGTTTCACCTCTCCCTCGCCATGTACGATGCCTGGGCTGTCTTTTCCCCGGACGCCACTGGTTATCTCACCAAACTGAAGGTTCCACTACCCGATGGCGAGATCCCCTATGCCCGGGCCGAGGCGATTTCATACGCGGCCTACCGCGTGCTCAAACACCGGTTTGCCTCCGGACCCGGCGCAGAATATTCCCAGCAGCTCTTCGACGACACCATGGCAATGCTCGGCTTCGACATTACCAATGATTCCAGAGCTGGTATCTCCGCCGCCGCACTTGGCAACCGGATTGCCCGGACCGTTCTCGATTACGGCGCACTCGATGGCGCCAATGAATCCGGAAGTTATTCGGATCCCAGCTACCAGCCGTCAAATCCCTCCCTTATCGTCAAGCTGAGCGGTACTTCCGGAATGACAAATCCCAACCGGTGGCAACCTCTGGCATTCGACTATGCTGAGACCCAGAACGGGATTCCGATCGGCACCCTGATCCAGTCGTTTATCGGCGCCCGATGGGGTCGCGTCACACCCTTTGCCCTGCGAAAGAAACCCGGCGACCCGCCGTACCTGTATTACGATCCTGGGACTCCCTATCTGCTGGATACCCGGGATCCGGATGCCCTGGAACTGTTCCGCAACGAAGCTGTACAGCTGATACGCTTGAACAGCCAGCTGACACCGGCACTGGAGGAGTTCATAGATATTTCTCCGGCTTCCACCGGCAACAATCCGCTCGGTGCAGATTCCGGCACCGGCTATCCGGCCAACCCCGTTACTGGTGAGCCGTACACCCCGCAGGTGGTCAGAATCGGTGATTTCGGGCGGGTCCTTGCGGAATTCTGGGCCGACGGCCCGCATTCCGAGACACCGCCGGGACACTGGAACGTAGTGGCCAATGAGGCTTCCGATCATCCGGAGATGGTCCGGCGGATCGCCGGAACAGGTCCAGTAGTGGATCGTCTGGAGTGGGATATCAAGATGTATTTTGCCCTGAACGGCGCCGTGCACGATGCTGCAATCGCCTGCTGGGGCATCAAGCGGACCTATGACAGCACAAGACCAATTTCATTCATCCGTTATATGGCGGAGAAGGGGCAATCCTCTGATCCGGAGCTGCCCTCTTACAACCCCGAGGGGCTCCCGCTGGTAGAGGACCTCATCGAACTGATTACCTCAGAGACAACCGCCTCCGGCCAACGTCATGAACACCTGGCCGGGCACGAAGGGGAAATAGCAGTTCGTGCCTGGCTCGGTACACCGGAGAACCCTGATGTCGAATTTGGCGGCGCGGGCTGGATCCGTGCAGTGGAATGGTTCCCCTACCAGATGAAAACTTTCATTACCCCGGCATTCCCCGGGTATACCTCAGGTCACAGCACCTTCAGCCGTTCTGCCGCCGAGGTCCTGACAGAGTTTACTGGCAGCCCCTGGTTTCCCGGCGGCCTTGGCGAGTTCCGGGCGGATACCGGCACCTACCTGAAGTTCGAGTACGGCCCCAGCGAGGATATTGCACTCCAGTGGGCCAGTTATTATGACGCGGCCGATCAGGCCGGACAGTCCCGCAGGTGGGGCGGTATTCATCCTGCGATGGATGATTTCCCGTCCCGGATCATCGGTTCCCAGATTGGCAAATCGGCCTGGAATTTCGCCAAGCGTTTCTTCGGAGGCGAAAATCCGGCCCTGCAGGATCACTTGCCGCCCCTGGATGATCCGGAGCTGGTTCTTGATGTACCGACAATACCCAAAGAGCCCATCGACCAGCCGCCTTACGAGATTCCTGATCCCGGAAGCTGCACTGTCATAGCAAGCGGGACTTACCGTACAGAACCCGGCCCTGTTTCCTGTCCCCCAGTGAGCACCAGCTGCAGCGGCACCGGAGGCGTTACAATCCAGAAACTCACTACCGCTGTGGCGCCCACCCATGGTGCCTATTTCCATGTTGATACCAATTCTCCGCCGCAGGATATCGAAGTCCGTGTAAATGGCACTCTGGCAGAACTGGTTCACCGGTATCACGATGATGATAGCAATGGTGCCATCTACAGGCTGCCGCGGCCTGCAGGCCAGCCACTACCCCTCTGCCCGGTACAGGTGGCAGTCCGGCTCCTGGGTGCGGACGAAGACGATGCCTGTGCGTCCATGAATATCGTTCGCCCGCATTTTGAGGATGTTGCCGATGTTATGGGCCTGACCTTTTATCACCGGGAAGACGGAGAGCCACAGTCCTATGCCTCAGGACTCGCCTTCGGAGATTATGACAACGACGGTGATCTGGACCTCTACATTCCGAATTTCACATTTGCCGGCAAGTTTTTTGAGAATCTCGGGGATACCGATGGGGACGCCTTGCCGAACTTTACTGACGTGACATCGTCTGTGGGACTTGAAGACATTGATCGTGGTGCTTCGGCGTCCTTTGTCGACTTTGACAATGATGGAGACACTGACCTCTTTATCGGTCGCCAAGGTGACACCCGTCTATACAAGAACATGCTAGTCGAGTCCGGCACTGCAGGATTCATTGATGTCACTGAAGACACCGGCTTGACAGGAATCACCGCACGGGTGGCAGGGCAGGCATGGGGTGATTTCGACGGTGACGGCGATCTGGACCTCTACCTGTCTACGCACGCGAATCTTGCAACGCCCCTGACCACCTATGGTGACCGCCTGTACCGGAATGATGACGGGGTATTCACAGACATCACGTCCGCAGCACTTCCCGAGCAGGTTGAAGGCTCGCACCCAACGCAGCTTCTTGGATTTGCCGCCATGTGGATTGACATTGATCTGGATGGGGACTTGGACCTCGCCGTGACAAGTGATTTCATCGATTCAAGCGACCTTGTAGAGCTTGGCATCACCAGACCAAACGTCATGTGGCGAAATGATGGCCCGGGCGCACTTGCGAACACGTGGGTTTTCACAGATGTCACCGATGATTCGGGATGGAGTACCTTCCCCGATGAGAAAGGACGCGGCGCCAATGTAATGGGACTCTCCACAGGTGATATCAACCGTGATGGCAAGCCAGATTTCGCATTCTCCAACATTGGCCCCAATTATTTGCTCACCAATAATTCGGAAGCTGAGAATATTTCATTTACCGACATTTCGGATTCAGCGGGTATTCGACGGCCATTTATCGACTGGATGCCAACACTCGAAAGCTTTGAAGGCCCCGAAGCCCACAAGATGTCTGTAACCTGGGGGACACACCTGTTCGATGCTGATGCCGATGGATATCTCGATCTGTTCTACGCTGGTGGATCTGGCCTTCAGGTCTTTGGTTCCCGGCCGGTGCCCAGTGCATTCTTTATGAACAACGAATCAAATGTATTCACTGATTACTCATGGATCGCCGGCACACTTGACACGTATTCGGCCGTCTCAACTGCGATCGTGGATATAGACAAAGACGGATTTCAGGATCTTGCCGTTGCAAATGTGGGCGGCAAGTTTCGCATGTATCTGAACGTCACCCCGCAAAACGGGAATAACAACAAGTGGCTCCAGGTGGATCTAACCGGGACCGTCTCAAACCGCGATGCCTATGGGTCAATCGTATCCGTCACTTCTGACACTGCGGGGGCCCAAACCTGCTTTGTTACTTCGACTAATGGCGTCGGTTCAGGCAGCGAAAAAACCTGTATGTTTGGACTGGCAGGAGACTCGGAAATCTCCAGTATTGAGATCCGCTGGCCAGATGGTACCGTCACTTACCCGGACGTTCCATCCGTCGATACACGCATTCTTTGCCGCGAGCCTGTCACTCCATAATAAAGCAATGGGTTTGCCTTCCCTCCCGACGGGACATCACCCACAAGGGCAGTTCGCCCTTGCGGCTTTCAGGGACTACAAACCGGGGTATTCAATCCCCTGAAAGGACCAAAGCCCATGAAAGCGTTTTCACACACAACCAAGAGGTTTTCCCCGGCCATCACTGCCGCCATCCTGGCGATGATGGCCCTGCCTGCCGCGGCCAAGCCCACCCACACGATAGACGGTGTCCATTCCACGGTGCTGTTCAAGGTCCTGCACCTGGGAGCGGCCTACAATTACGGCCGGTTCAACGACGTGTCAGGCTCCATCACGCTGGATGCCGCCAAGCCGGAAGCAAGCGCTGTCGATCTAACCATCAAGACAGCCAGTGTCGACACCAACAACGTAAAACGCGACGATCATCTGCGGGGCCCTGATTTCTTCCTCGTGAAGCAGTTCCCGACGGCAACCTTCAAGTCGAAGGCCGTGAAAAAATCCGGCGACAATACCTGGGACGTGTCAGGTGACCTGACTATCCGCGGGGTCACAAAGCCGCTTTCGTTCACCTTCACACATGTAGGCACGAGCAAGAACAGTGCAGGCAAGGAAGTGGTGGGCGGCCATGCCGTTTTCACCATCAAGCGGAGCGATTTCGGAGTGAACTACGGGATCCCTAACATTGGCGACGAAGTTGAGTTGACCGTTTCCGTCGAAGCCATCCAGAACTGATCCATATGATCCTCTCCGCCCTGCTCTACGGAGTTCTCCTGCCCGCCGCGCTGGCCGCAGCCGTCTACTTCGGCTCGCTCCGTGGACGGACAGGAGAACCCCGTGGGCGGGCCGGAGAAATCGCATTGCCTGTCGCCGTCGGGCTCGGCTTCGTTGCCGGGTTTGTCGGTGTGTCCGAAGTCCCCGGGATCCCGCCTGTCACCACCTCAGGCTGGCTTCCTCTTTTCGCTTTTGCCACGGCCGCTGCTGGTGCCGTTGCAGCCTGGGCCGCTCCCTCCCGGGCAGCAGTTTGCGCACTGACTGTTGCGATTGCAGCCGCAACCATGTGGATCACTGTCCGGCCGGTCATTGAACATTCATGGACCGCCAATCAGGCCACTATCTGGCTGGCAGGGCTTGTGCTGGCTGTGTCAGCCGTCACGCTCGGTGCGGAAATGACCGGTAAACGTGCCGGGGACAATGCCCTTCTGGCTGCACTTGGTGCTTCCGCCGGCATGATAGCCATTGCTGTGGCACTGTCCGGAAGCGCCCTTCTCGGGCAGACAGGCGGCGTACTCGGATCCGTGTGCGGGATCCTGTTCTTCCTGAATCTCCGGGAACCGCCGACCAGTTCGGGAGCAGCCGCGATCACAACCATGCCGTTACTGGCTGCTCTCGTTGCAAACGGATATTTCTACGCTTCCCTGCATGCGGCTGGCGCAGCGATTCTGCTCTGCTCACCCCTCGCAGCACTGGGCGTGAGCCGGTTGTTGCCGGAACAATTGGGCGGATGGAAACGCTCGGTGGCGATTGGAACTGCCGCTGCGGTCCCCGGTGCGATCGCACTGGTAATCGCCCTGCTGAACCAGCCCCAACCTTACAACTACTGAGACTACCCGAAACTCAGGAGGTGGTTGCACCTTCCGATGCCGGACGGGCCATCCTGGCGTACTTTGCAAGCACACCCCTCGTCACTTTCAGCTCCGGTTTCTTCCATGCCACACGGCGTTTATCCATCTCGGCGTCGGAGATATCTACTGCCAGCAGCTTCCGGTCCGCATCAATTGTCACCCGGTCGCCGTCCTGAACAAGCGCTATAGGTCCACCGCTCCATGCTTCCGGCGTCACATGACCGACGACAAGACCATGGGAAGCACCCGAGAACCGTCCGTCTGTCAGCAAGCCAACTTTTTCACCGAGGCCCTGCCCCACAAGCGCGGCAGTGACCGCGAGCATCTCCCGCATGCCGGGGCCGCCTATTGGCCCCTCCCCCCGGATCACGATCACGTCCCCGGCCTTGATCTGGCGCGCCTGAATCGCCGCGAAACAGGCCTCCTCACCCTCGAACACCCTGGCCGGGCCCGTAATTTTTCTCCGGTCATCCGGCAGTCCCGCAACCTTCGCGACGGCTCCTTCCGGAGCCAGGTTCCCACGTAGGATAATCAGGTGCCCCTTTTCGTGCATGGGCTTTTCAAATGGCTTGATGACATCCTGCTGCCGCCGGAAGATGCTCGGAACATCCTTCAGATTTTCGGCCAGCGTCCTGCCGGTCACAGTCAGGCAGTCACCATGAAGCATTCCCTTGTCCAGAAGCGCCCGCAGCACCGCAGGGGTCCCGCCAGCCTTGTGGAGGTCGTTCATCACGTAGCGGCCGCCGGGCTTCAGGTCGCCCAGGTCCGGCACCCGGTCGCCGAGGCGGTCCATGTCGTCCAGAGTCCAGTCGATGCCTCCTTCGCGCGCGATGGCGAGAAGATGCAATACGGCATTGGTGGAACCACCCAGAGCGAGAACCAGTGTGTAGGCGTTCTCCAGTGATTTCTTCGTCACGATATCCCGGGGACGGATGTCCTTGCGGATCAGGTTCAGAAGAGCCATTCCCGCCAGATAGGTCTCTCGTTCTTTCTGTGCCGAGACCGCCGGGTTACTCGCACCAAACGGCAACGACATCCCCATGGCTTCGATTGCGGAACTCATCGTATTGGCGGTGTACATGCCGCCACACGCACCCGCACCCGGGCAGGCATTCATTTCGATGTATCTGACATCGCTATCCTGCAGTGTACCTGCCTGCTGGCGTCCCACCGCCTCAAACACCGTGGCAATATCAATATCGTTACCTTCGTAACCAACACCGGGCATGATGCTTCCCCCATAAACGAAAATGCTGGGGACATTCAGCCGCATCATCGCCATGAGACAGCCGGGCATATTCTTGTCACAGCCACCGGTGGCGAGCAATCCGTCATGATTCATGCCGCCGATCACAGTTTCAATGCTGTCGGCGATCACCTCCCGGGACACGAGGCTGTAACGCATGCCCAGATGACCCATCTGAATGCCATCCGACGCTGTGGGGGCGCCAAATATCTGCGGCACTCCGCCAGCGGCACGGATACCCTCACAGGCCTTCCGGGCCAGACGGTCCAGATGAGCATTGCAGGGCGTTATATCGCTGAACAGTGAAGCGACGCCAACCATCGGCCGCGTAAAATCATCATCCATGAACCCGACCGCCCGAAGCATGGCCCGGTTGGGCGCACGGGAGATTCCTTCGGTGGTGAGTCGGCTGCGACGGTTCGATTCGTTGGCCACGTTCCTGCTCCTGTCGATTTGTTCCGTACTATCCGGGAACCGGCCAGACCCATAACCCCCGGTTCCGGGGAGTTCAACAGCCTGGAAATAGCCACCGGTGCCGGAGTTGACGTTATGCCCACGGAGGGCTCAACTGGGAAACCTTGGGGCATGGCCCGGGAGGAATAATGTCCGACAGTTACGATGGAAGCCCTGTCGCGGGTGCGGCAGCTGGTGCCGGTGCCCCACCGGCACCTCAAAAGCGGCTTGATATTACTGCGACCCGGGGATTTCCGGGCTGGCTTGCATCTGTTCAGGGGAGTCTGGCCTTTACAACCTATCAGTCCGGGAAAGCATTTTTCATCGGGCTGCAGGATGATGGCCGCCTTTCGATGTTCGAACGGACCATCCCGCGATGTCTCGGTATGACTGCCCGGGGTGACGACCTCTACATCAGTTCGCTCTGGCAGATATGGAAGTTCCGGAACATTCTGAAATCCGGCGAAGACCGCAACGGATATGACCGTGTCTACAAGCCGCAGATGTGCTGGGTCACTGGCGACCTGGATATCCATGATATGGCTGTGGACAAAACCGGCCGGCTTCTATTCATCAATACTCTCTATTCCTGCCTCGCCACCCCGGACTCCGGCGCCAGTTTTACCCCCCTGTGGAAACCCGGCTTCATCAGCAAACTCGCTGCTGAGGACCGATGCCACCTGAATGGGCTCGCAATGAAGGACGGTCTTCCCCGTTACGTGACTGCAATATCCGAATCCGACGGACCTTTCGGATGGCGTGATCACCGGCGGAGCGGCGGTGTGGTGATTGATCTTGATACCAGTGAAACCGTCTGCCGTGGGCTGAGCATGCCGCACTCACCCCGTTGGTACCGGGACAGGCTATGGCTGCACAACTCAGGCACGGGTGATTTCGGATATATCGACCTGAAAGCCGGCAGATTTCAGTCTGTCGCATTTCTGCCCGGGTATCTGCGTGGGCTCGATTTCATTGGTGACTACGCGGTAACGGGCCTGTCCAGGATACGGACCGGGAATACGAAAAGCTTCGGCGGCCTTGAGCTGGATGAGAAACTTGCGGCGAAGAATACGTCGTCCCGTTGCGGAGTTTTCATCGTGGATCTGAAAAGCGGTGACGTATCCAACTGGTTCCAGCTGGAAGGGAGCGTCGAAGAACTTTATGATGTCGTAGCCTTGCCGGGTACCCGGCGCCCCATGACCATCGGTTTCATGGGAGACGAAATCGTCCGGACTGTTACCGTTGGTGAACCCCAGCCGCTGAGGCCATAAGTGATGGAACTGGAATCCCGCCTTCTGGCTCCTCCGGGTGAAATAGCCCGGCAGATGTCTGGAATTCGCCTTTACCCGAACGGAGTGCCTGCCGGGCTTTGCGACGAGCTGATCCAAACTTTCAGGGACTCACCCGACAAGAAGCCGAGCCACATACACAACGGATCGGCACCTGAGACACGACAGGGCCTCGTAGTGATAATGACAGATACGGACCGCTACCGGGATCTCCGCCAGCGCCTTTTCGGCTGCTGGGAACAGTGCATTTACGACTACGGCCGGAAAGACCCCGGTCTCAGGGTCATGGTAAATGGCCGCTTCCTGTTGTCGCATCCCCGACTGGAGGAAGTGCAGCCCGGCCAGCAGTTTGTCTGGCATATGGATGCCCGGCAGAACTTTGCGGCGACCCGGTTTCTCACGGTTCTCACTTATCTGAATGATGTAGCAGAAGGCGGGGAAACACAGTTTGCTATCCAGCGAATTTCTGTCAAACCGTTACGGGGGAGCGTTCTGATTTTCCCGCCCTATTGGACACATATGCACCGCGGAGCCCCGCCAAAATCAGGCGTGAAATACACCGCTGGAACCTATGCCATGGTGGAGCGGGTCATTGATCAACCTGACAATTCGGCCTTCTTCCCGAAAGACCTGCCAACCGAAGGACTGACCGGTCCCGAAGAAAACAGTTAACTATCTGATAACAGCATGACTTCAGGGCGACCGCGACTCCAGGCATAAATGCCACCAGGATGAGCGACGGCGCAGGGTGTGATCTGCAGCCGGTTCCTCACTGCATCAAGTGGCCAGTCGAGCATTTCTTCAATTGGTTCCGCAATCAGCCATTCTGCATTCTTCCCCCGCAAATACGACTCCAGCAGAAACGGGCGGAAACCCCACCCATCATTCGGCATCACCAGTGGAGCGAACAGAAAGGCGGCACTTGCCAAGGCAGCAATACCGAATACCGGAATCTGTGCATAGGTGAAACAGAGCAGTGCCGCCTCCCCCAGTTCATCAGCGCCATACCCGGTCAACGGATGCCACAGATCATGAAGATCCCGGATCCGGTCACGGAAATACTGCCGGTCTCCATCCACTTTCAGTTGCGGGTCGTCATCCCGGTAACATCGGGCCGTAGCCTCCGCGAGCATCTGGCCATCGAGACGTTCCTGGTCCATGTACATTGCGTAGGCATAACCAAGAGTGTGCTTCGGATAATCGCGCAGCCTTGGCCTCATCTGGGTGAGATATCCGAGCAGTGAGGGTTTCTCCTTAAGAAGCCTCGTTCCATGCGGCGTTTTCCGGAATCTCCGAAATCCCTTTTCTATGCCATCACCCTCAAGCGAAAATACCATTTCAGCCACTTTATCCGAGCGACTGGTGTCCTTGAGTACTTCGAGCAATGCCCTTCCGGCGCGGCCCCACTGGAACCGGAACGGCGGAACCATCTCTTCGTCGATCGGCTCTGAGCCGGGAACAGCCGGTGCCATCACGGGTTCATCCTCATTGCGGCAGGATATTGCTGTGTGGTGCCCTTTCACCAGGACGGAGCCGGTAGGCACGAGGCCAGCCTTTGGTGAACGCGTAAACTCCACCCGGATGAATTTTGTGGGCCGGGATGATGCTAAGCCGGCGTCTTACTGTCTCCAGAGGTTCGCCGAGCATTTCCTCCAGAGGCTCTGCCGGAAGCCAGCGGGCCCTTTTACCGCGGTTGTAGGCCTGCACAAGGTAAGGCTGCCAGCCGAAACGTTCATTCGGTATTCCCCACGGAACGACCATAAATGCCGCACTGACAAGTGCGGCCACCCCCAGATTTGGAATCTGGGCGTATGTAAACGCCAGGAGTGCCCCTTCACCGAGCTGGTCGGCTCCGTACCCAGTCAGCGCATGCCATAAATCATGGCTGTCCCGGTTCCGCTCACGGAAATACTGCCGGTCGGGATCCAGCCGGGCCTGTGGATCATCATCCTGGATCGCGGCCTCCATCGCCTGAACGAGGCCCTCCCCATCAAACCGGTCCTGCATCATGTATTCGTAATAGGCATATCCGAAGGTGTTTTTCGGCAGGCGTCCAAGCCGTTCCTTATCCTTGACCGCCTCAAGTACCGAAGGCTTTGTCTTGAGCAGCCTTGGTCCGTTTGGATGTCTGAGAAATCGCTGGAATGCGGCTTCCATCCCGGGTCCCTCCAGTGACATGGCCACTTCAAACACCTTCTCGGAGCGATTTGTATCTTTGAGCACTGCAAGAAGTGCCCTCGCGGCCCGGCCCCATTGAAGCTCAATTCTTGGTGGCTCCGCTGTCCTGAAAACGGAATTTTCTGCCATTACCGTCATAAGCAATCGCCCCCCCAAGAGAGCTAAAACTTCATGTTGACTATCTACCTGCGCGCAGGTAGATAGTCAACCGTGATTCAGCAAATACAGCACTTAGGCAGCCGGGCAGAAAAAACTCACACCGCCATTCTTGAAGCGGCGGAAGAGCTTTTTGCCGTTAAGGGGTTTGCCGCTACCCGGCTGGAAGATATCGCCGAAAAGGTCGGAATCCGGCGAGCTTCTCTCGTCTATTACTACCGGGACAAACAGGCCCTGTATGCCGACGTTCTGAAAAGTGTTTTTGGGGGGCTGTTCGAAAAAGTGAGTTCCGCATTCAATTCTGAAGGCACACTCGCACAGCGAATTGAAAAGACCGTCGCTGCCTGGGTGGATTACCTTGCAGAACGGCCATCCCTTCCCAGACTTCTGCTCAGGGAAATTGCTGATGCCAACCCTCGGCCGAGTGAAGCGATTCTGGAGAGCGTCGCTCCGTTTTTTCAGATGATCCAGAAAGCCTATCTGGAAGGAATCCAGCAGGTAAAAAACCCGCCCGACCTGATCGGTGCGCTTGGTTTCGCAAGCGTGGTCTCGGGAGCCACCGTATTCCACATGGCAGCAATGCCAATCATGACTCCATCCGGCTCTGGTTTCCGTTTTACTGAAGCACAGATCAAATCGTTTCGTGAGGGAGTGTTGGAACTGGCCCGGCTACTCATGGAACACGGCGGCTTGAAATATTCCCCGAACAGTACGGAGAGAACCTGATGGGAGTCCCCCCGGCACCGCCACTGAATTACATGAATGTCCAGGCCAACGGCTTGAACTTCCGGATTGCGACCGCTGGCGCCGGGAAAAAGCTCGCGCTGCTTCTTCACGGCTTCCCCGAGTTTTCCCATTCATGGCGGTTTCAGATACCGCTCTTTGAAAAACTTGGCTACCGGGTCTGGGCCCCGGACCTGAGAGGTTACGGCGGCACCGATGCCCCGGATGGAATCAAGAGCTACCGCATCTCGGAAATCCTGAAAGATATTGCCGGGCTCATTGATGCAGCAGATGCCAGCTCGGTCACACTCGTAGGCCACGACTGGGGTGCGTTCATCTCGTGGAATTTCGCCATGCGGAAAATCCGGCCGCTGGAGCGGCTCATCATCATGAATGTTCCCCACCCCGGTGCGATGGAGCTGTCCATGCGGCGGGATGGGTTCAACTGGGCCCAGTTCAAGAGAAGCTGGTACATGTTTTATTTCCAGATCCCCTGGCTTCCTGAGACGATGGCGACGGCCGGGCATGCCAAATGGCTTCGCAGTGCCCTGGCAGACCAGATCACCGACCGCCGTTTGCTGTCGAGCAAGGATCTGGATGCTTATGCCGACAATGCCTGCCTGCCCGGACGAATGACTACAATGATGAACTACTACCGGGCGATGCTGCAGGGAGATCTCCGGAAGATGAGAAAGTTCGGATATCCGGTCATCGAAACCCCAACCCTGATGATCTGGGGAGACGCCGACATCGCTCTCGGGAAAGAACTGACCTACGGGACGGAGAAGTTCGTCAGCAATCTGACCCTCCGTTACCTGAACGGAATCGGCCATCTCGTCCAGCAGCAGGCCCCCGCTGAGGTCAATGAAATGATCGGGGCATGGCTATCAGGCCAGTCTGTTCCTGAGTGGAATGAACTTCAGCGCCTCCGGAGGGCCTCATGAAAACACTGAAAAATCGCGTGGCGGTCGTCACAGGAGCAGGGTCCGGTATTGGCCGCGCAACGGCCCTCGCCCTGGCCGTAGAAGGTTGCGACCTGGCGGTCGCGGATATGAACCCTGCAACTCTGGAAGAGACGGCACACCTCATCACCCAGAGAGGACGGAAGGCCAGTACACATATCGTCGATGTATCTGACCGGAAAGCCATGTCGGCTTTTCCGGCCGATGTGCTCAAAACTCACGGCAAGATCAACATTATCGTCAACAATGCAGGCATCGGTATTGCCGGATCATTCCTTGACCAGACGCTTGAGGATTGGGATCGGATTGTCGGGGTGAATTTCTGGGGCGTGGTCTACGGCTGCAAATTTTTCCTCCCGTATCTGCTCGAAGCTGAAGAAGGGCACATTGTCACCATCTCCAGCCTCGCGGGCCTGGTTCCATCACCCGGCATGTCGTCTTATGGCGCGACAAAGTTTGCCGTCAGAAGTCTCAGTGAATCCCTGCGCGGTGAGCTGTCCAGCACAAAAGTAGGCGTAACCAGCGTTCATCCCGGAGTAATCAATACAAACATTCCAAAGGCGACAAAATTCATCAATCCCAAAGACCCCAACGCACAGACCAGTGGCGCAAAGGCATTCGAGCGCTTTGGCCACCCCCCCGAAGATGTGGCGAAAGCGATTATTAAGGCAATTCTCGCCAATGAACCCCGGGCGGTAGTGGGCGTCGAAGCGAAAGTGTTCGACCTCATTCAGCGACTCATGCCAGCCCAGATCGTGAATTACTCCGGACGTCTGACCAAACGGGTCACCGGCCAGTAGAAGCAAAGAATCACAGCACGGAGGAAAACTCAGATGGCACAGCGATTAAAATTTGGAATTTTTCTGGCTCCCTTTCACCCGGTCGACGAAAACCCGACCCTTGCCCTCGAGCGGGACATGCAGCTGGTGGAGCACCTGGACCAGCTCGGCTATGACGAAGCCTGGATCGGCGAACACCACTCGTCCGGCTACGAGATCATCGCAAGTCCCGAGGTTTTCATTGCCGCCGCGGCCCAGCGTACTCGACATATACGTCTTGGCACCGGTGTTTCGTCGCTTCCGTATCACCACCCGCTGATGCTCGCCGACCGGATCATGATGCTTGATCATCTTACCCGGGGACGCGTGATGTTTGGTGTCGGGCCGGGTTCCCTGCCGTCGGACGCCTATATGATGGGAATAAACAGTGACCAGCAGCGAGATATGATGGATGAGGCCATCTCGGTTCTGGTTCCTCTGCTCCGTGGTGAAACCATCACCCATAAGGCCTCCTGGTTTGAGCTGAAGGAAGCCCGGCTTCAGCTCAAACCTTTTTCGCGGAACGGCATCGAAATCGCCGTCGCTTCAATGGTTTCTCCCGCCGGTGCAAGGGCCGCCGGCAAGTACGGTCTTCCCCTGCTGTCGGTCGGAGCGACCACACAGGGTGGTTTCAATGCGCTCGCCAGCAACTGGAAAATTGCCGAGGACAAAGCCGCCGAATATGGCCAAAAGGTATCAAGGGACGACTGGAGGCTAGTGGGACCCATGCATGTCGCCGAGACCCGCGACAGGGCCCGCGAGAACGTCAAGTTCGGGCTCGCCAAGTGGCTCGTGTATTTCAATCACGTCGGCGCATTGCCGCTTGCCCCTGCGGGAAATCCCGACAAGGCAGTGGATTCCCTGATCGAGTCGGGTCTTGCCGTGATTGGTGACCCCGACGACTGCATCCGGCAGATAGAAAAGCTCCAGAAGGAATCTGGCGGTTTCGGGACGATGCTTCAGATGGCGGTCAACTGGGCTGACTTCGAGCAGACCAAGCGGAGCTACGAACTGATCGCCCGTTATGTGTTCCCCCACTTCCAGCAGACCAATACGGCACGAAACGACTCAATGAACTGGTCCGCTGCCAACCGCGGCAAGTTCGTCGGTCAGGTCATGGGAGCCATCGGCAAAGAGATCCAGAAGCACAAGGCGGAACAGGACACCAAGTCAGCTGCCCAGAAGGCAAGCTGAGGGAGCTGGACGACAGCAGGTTTCCCCACACCCGCTATAATCCTCCCATGCGAAGACGCCCATTGCGGAGACCGGGTTCCCACCTCCCGTCGCCCCGGCGGGCGATGTGGGTGGCGGTGGTGCTATCCATATTCCTGCTGGGCATTGTCATGATCATCAGCAGGGCGGGCCGGGTATCCAGAAACATTCAGCAGACGGTGCCGCAACAGCCCGCAGATAGCTCACGACTGTAACGGTCCTGTCATCTTTCCGCATCATGGCCGTATGACCTCCATCATGGTTTCGGATGCCGGTTCGGCTAGCCTTGGTTGATATGGGAACCGCCACCGAGATCGTCCGCACAATCTGCCCCTATTGTGGTGTTGGCTGCGGCATGGGCCTCAGGGTGAGGGAGGGAAAGGTTGCCGGTGTAGAGCCGCTGGCGACCCATCCGGTCAGCCACGGTGAACTGTGCGCAAAGGGCTGGAGCGCGGCCTTCGGGGTCGACACCGGGGATCGGATCACGGTTCCTCTCATCAAGGAGCATGGCAAGTTTCGGCAAAGCACCTGGGACGAAGCACTTCGTTATGTGGCTGACACCTTTTCAGAAGCAATCCGGGAATCTGGCCCTGATTCTGTTGGCGTGATCAGTTGCGCCCGGGCGACGAACGAGGACAACTACGCCGCCCAGAAATTCGCCCGTTCTGTTCTCGGCACGAACAATGTCGACCACTGCGCCCGGATCTGCCACAGCCCGTCAGTAGCCGGGCTCCGTCAGACTCTTGGTTCCGGGGCCATGACGAGCTCCATCGCGGACCTGTACAATGCTGACCTGATTGTCGTCTGGGGAAGCGACACGACAGAAAACCACAGTATTATTGGCAGCCATATCCTGCGTGCGAAACTGAACGGGGCGAAGCTGCTGGTAGTGGACCCTCGCCAGACCCGGCTCGCCCACCTGTCCGATCTCCATTTGCAATGCAGGCTCGGCACCAACATTGCGCTCGTGAACGGTCTTCTCAATGTGATCTTCCGGAACGGGTGGGAAAACCGGGAGTTCATCGAAAAACGATGCGACAATTCCGACCTGCTGCGCCATAAAGTCGCGGAATACCCACCCGAGAGGGCCTCGGAAATAACAGGTGTTCCGGTCGCCCAGATCGAGGCCGCCGCACGCCTCTACAGTCACGCCAAAGCCGCCTGGCTCTGCTATGGCATGGGAATCACCCAGCACACGACCGGGACCAGCAATGTCATTGCGATATCCGATCTTGCCCTTGCCTGCGGCCATGTCGGCCGACCGGGGTCCGGTATCAATCCGCTCCGGGGACAGAACAATGTCCAGGGGGCCTGCGACATGGGGGCTCTTCCCAATGTCTATCCAGGCTACCTGGATACCATGAATCCAGAAGTTCAGCAGAAGGTTACCAGCTTGTGGGGCTGCAAGGTGCCAACAACTGCCGGAATGACTTCACTCGGTATGACCCAGAGCGCCCGTGATGGAAAGTTCAAATGCCTGATCATCATGGGAGAAGATCCAGTCGTTACTGATCCCGACCAGAACCACGTGCGCGCTGCGCTTCGGGCCCTCGACCTGCTGGTAGTATTCGAACTGACACTCACTGAAACTGCAAAAGAGGCTGACGTAATATTCCCCGCAGCATCCTTTGCCGAGAAGGATGGCACGTTTACCAACTGCGAAAGGAGGGTACAACGCGTAAGGGCTGCTGTCCCGCCACCCGGAGAGTGCAAGCCGGACTGGATGATCCTGGGAGAGCTGGCCCGCCGGATGGGCAGCAGCAATCTTAACTGGAAGTCAGCACGGGAGATTTTCCAGGAAATGGCCACACTGAGCCCGATCCATGCCGGAATGGATTTCGACCGTCTGAGCTCACAGGATGGTATTCAGTGGCCCTGCAACGACACCTATCCGGAAGGCCTCGGCATCCTGCATCAGACCAGTTTCCCTATCGGCAAGGGCCGGATGATTCCTGTCGACCACCACGATCCGGCGGAACTCCCCGACAAGGATTACCCCTACCTGTTCACCACCAACAGGCTTCACTTTCACTACGGTTGCGGCTCCATGACGCGCAAGTCCCCCTTGCTGGAACGGGAGACCCCCGACGGGCTGTTATTCATTCATCCGAGCGATGCAGCAAATCTCGGCGTGAAGGATCATTCTCCTGTACGGATCACCTCCCGCCGGGGTGCCGTCGAGACGCGCACGATTCTCACAGAAGATGTTCCTCCAGGCACGGTTGTGATGCCTTACCACTTCAAGGAAGCCCCCTCTAACCAGGTCACCAACAATGCCCAGGATCCCGTCACCAAGATGCCGGAACTGAAGGTCTGTGCTGTCCAGGTGAAATCCCTGCCAGCCGGACATATCCCGAAAAGTCTGGTGATGCCGTGAGGGCCTACCTCGTCAAGAGCCCCGAAGTTTTGCGCGGTCACCTGGCTGCAAAACGCACCGTTTTCGAACCGCAACGTGACGGCTCCGGCGCTGCCCATTGGCAGGTATCCACTGGTGGTGCCCACGATACAGCTCTCCCTTTGCCCCAGTATTCGTCCAAGCAGTTTTTTTTCGCTGAGCGGGAAAAACTCTTTTCCTTTGATGGACGGGATTTCAGGGAAACCCTGCCCGAGCCCACACCATTTGTATTGTTCGGCGTCAAGGCCTGCGATCTCGCGGCACTTCACTACCAGGACCATTTTTTCCGTGAAGACCCCTACTACCGGAAACGGCGGGAAGCAGCACTTCTCGTCGGAATCGACTGCACAGCTGCCTGCGAGCGAGGCTTCTGTCCCACGGTCGATTCCGGTCCGTTTGTGCGGGAGTTGCATGCCGATCTTGTTTTGCATCCGCCTGAAAGCCCTGGAGAGAACTGGCTTCTGATCACCATGACCCGGAACGGGGAAGTGGCCGTGCAGGAACTGCAGATGGATCCGGCCCCGGCGAACCGGCTGGAGCGGAGAAATCTCCGGGAACTCCGGGTAGCCTCAACGTTCCCGGACGCCTCGCACATCAAAGCCGGAGTGAAACTTCTCAATGAAGGAAAAATTTCCCCTGAAACATGGGACAAACTGGGAGTCCAGTGCTTTGCCTGTTCCGGCTGCACTTCCCTCTGCCCCACCTGCTCCTGCTACGCGACTTATGACCGCCCGGATAACAGCAGCTCGGAGGGGGCATTTGAACGGGAACGCTGCTGGGATTCCTGCCTTTACGAAGGCTTCCAGCGGGAGGCAAGCGGACACCATCCCCAGCCAACGTCCGGTCAACGGGTATTCCGTTATTGGTATCACAAATTTTCCGACGAATATCTTCCGGAGTTCGGCCGCTACGGCTGTACGGGATGCGGGCGATGCGAACAGACATGCCTCGGTATTATCGGAGTCCATTCCATCATGAAAAGGATTGTGGCGGACCAGTGAAGGGGCTTCTTACCCCATATCCCGTGCGAATTGCCGACGTTTATGACGACGGCGAAGACGCTCGCCATTTCACTTTTGAGCCGCTCGATAGCCACGGAATTGTACAGGCTTCGCCCGGACAGTTTTTCATGCTTACGCTGCCGGGAGCCGGCGAGGCACCGTTCACCTATACCGGCATACCGGACAATAATGGCAGGTTTGATGCGTTAGTCCGGCGCGTCGGAAAACTGACCCGGGAGTTGCTCAACACCCGCCCCGGCCAGATTGTTGGTTGTCGTGGTCCCTATGGCCATGGTTGGCCCGTGGAGTCCCTGACTGGCCGCACACTTGTTGTATCCGGCGGTTGCGGTCTCGCCCCTCTTGCTTCGGTAATTGATGCGCTATCTGTTTCCGGATCACCCCTTGCCGTAATTTATGGTGCCCGTACGCCTGCCTCGCAGGTTCTTTCCCGGGAGCGTGGCCGATGGCAGGGAAAGGTAACGCTTCTTGAGACTTTCGATATCCCGGCGCCAGGCAAGGCACGGACTGGCACTCCGCTGGTTGCTCTGGACGAGGCCCTTGAGGCCCTTGGCGGCGATCCTGATGCCGTGCTCACCTGCGGGCCCGAAGTAATGATGGACCATGTCGCTGCTGAAATGGTGCGGCGTGGTATTCCACCTGAAAAGATCTGGCTGTCCCTTGAACGCAGGATGCACTGTGGGGTTGGTCTTTGCGGTCATTGCTACGTTGCCAGCACCTATGCCTGCCGGCAGGGCCCTACGTACAGGTGGGATGAGCTGTCCCATCTGAGAAAATCCGCACCGTCCTGGCAGCCACACCTGAGAGAGGTCCGCCACTGCTGATGGAACCCGCTGACTTTGATGCCTATTCCCCTGCCCAGATGGCCGCCCGTGTCGAACAGGCGGGAATCAAAAAGGCCAATCTGGATCTAAGATCCCAGTTGCCGCTTGCCGTACTTGCCGGAGCTTTTATCGGGCTCGGCGCTGCCTTCTCCACAAATACCCTTGCAGGTATCGACCTGGGCTACGGCCTGAACCGCCTGCTCGCCGGCCTTGCCTTCTGTCTTGGACTTATTCTGGTCGTCGTGGCTGGTGCGGAGCTTTTCACCGGAAACAACCTGATTGTCATGGCCTGGGTCAGCCGCAAGGTCACTCTGCAGCAACTCCTCCGCAACTGGGGGATCGTCTATTTCGGAAACTTCGCAGGGGCTCTGGCAACAGCCTGGTTCATGACGCTGGCCCGAAGCTGGAATGACCCATCCGGGCCACTGGCCATCAAGATTGCCGCAACGAAATCGGGCCTGCCGCCTCTCCAGGCATTTGCGGCAGGAGTTTTCTGCAATGCCCTCGTCTGCCTGGCCGTCTGGCTCTGCTTCAGTGCCCGGAGCACAACAGACAAGATCCTGTCAATCCTCTTTCCAATCACAGCATTCGTCGCACTCGGCTTCGAGCACAGCATTGCCAACATGTATTTCATCCCGCTGGGGATTTTCCTGTCGGATCGCGCAGACCTGCTGGAAAAGGCGGGCCTTTCCGGCTCTATGCCGGACTGGGCGGGGCTCTTTCATAACCTTGTGCCAGTCACACTGGGGAACATTGTCGGAGGAGCCCTTATGGTAGCCGGGATCTACTGGTTTGTTTATCTGAGACCAAAGGATTCCTGACGCTCGTATTTTCTGCCAGAGATTAAAAGAGAAAGGGACGCTGGTAGCGTCCCTTTCTCCTTGATCAGACACGGGCAGACAACGGATCAGTCGTAAGCGCCTTCAGTTGCCCGGGACTCTGTAGATATGGCTGCCATGTCTTTTACCAAACCGACCGCCTTGTACTTGTCCGCGGTACGCTCGGTAATCAGGCCGATCTTCTTCAGGTGCGGAATAACCGCGTGGGTATACATGAGCGACTTTGATTCAACCGCTTCCTTGCTGTGATAAAGCACTGGCGAAATGGCCGACGCACTGATTCCGTACTTGGGCCCAAGCTCCGACAGCGGGCCATGGTACTGCCCGGCATTCAGGCACTCGAGAATTCCGAATGCCCAGTCCTCAATATCATCACGCATACCCTGACCATCCTTTCATTCAGCAACC
>CAZSFB010000005.1:0-21823 GCA_964606035.1 uncultured bacterium
GTCGTTACCCGGGATGTTCCGGCAGGGAGCCTCGTTGCCGGTGTCCCCGCCCGCGTGATACGCGAAAATCCGTGAGTGACGATACTTCCTATACTCCCGCCCCACCAAACCCGAAGACCACACTGAAGAACCCGTGGGTCCTCATCCCGCTGCTCCTGTTCGTTGGCGGAGCGGTAGCCGTGCGGCTTTCGTTCAGCCGGGATACCGTGGGCATCCTCTACCGGCCTCTCGGAGCCGTAGTGTTCCACGGGATCACCCTGCCCCCTGTGCCTGAAAGCGGCGTCTGGTACGAAACCCGTCCCTGGCTCGGCAAAGGGCCGGATGACCGGAAAACGGTCTGGCCGAAGGGGCTCCACTACAGCGTCTTCTTCTCACTGACGGAAGATTCCCCGGACATCTGGCTCGCCCGTGTGGCTGCCGAGCGGGACCTGTTTCGCACCGGCGAGCCCTATCTGCTCATCTACGACAACCCCTGTATCATCGAAGCGGATGCAGCCCCTGCCCGCCCGCGTCCCAAGGTGGAAGGGGTCATGGCCCATTTCCTCCTGAAGGGCGGCGTACAGGTGCAGGTGAGCGGAAAGACCGACCGTGCCGGTCTGGAGCGGCTTATCGGTCAGATTTCGTGCGGTTGATTCAGTTCGATGTCAGGTAATCCACGAGGATCCGGACACCCCAGCCCGTCGCGCCCCGTGGATGGTAGCTGTAGGGACCAGAGTTCCAGGCCGTGCCCGCAATGTCACAGTGGGCCCATGGCGTCGCCGGGTCCACGAACTCCTTCAGGAATGCTGCCGCCGTCAGCGAACCCGCATCGGGACCGCCCGTGTTCTTGAGGTCGGCGATCTTGCTCTTGACGAGATCGAGGTAGTCCTTGTGGTAAGGCATCCGCCAGAGACGGTCCCCTGACCGCTCACCGGACCTGACGAGGCCATTCGCCAGTGTGTCGTCGCTCGATACCAGACCCGCATACGTGTGACCAAGAGCGACCACGCAGGCACCCGTAAGGGTGGCGAGGTCGATGACCGCCTTCGGCTTGAACTGCTTTGCATAGTCCAGCGCGTCGATGAGCAGCATCCGGCCCTCAGCATCGGTGTTGAGCACTTCCACGGTCTTGCCGCTCCGGCTGATGATGATGTCACCCGGACGGTAGGCGCGGCCCGACGGCATGTTCTCGGTGCAGGGGGCAAGACCCACCACGTTCAGCTTCGGCTTCAATTCCTTTAGTGCTGCGAAAAGGCCGATCACGGCAGCCGCACCGGACATGTCATGTTTCATCTCGTCCATCTTCGCCACCGGCTTCAGCGAGATGCCGCCGGTATCGAAGGTGACACCCTTTCCAACCACCGCCACCGGGGCCTTGCCTGCCGGTGCGCCACGGTATTCAAGAATAATGAACCGGCAGGGTTCATCCGCTCCCTGGGCCACGGCGAGGAACGCACCCATCTTCTCGCGCGCAATCTCCTTTGGTCCGAGCACCTTCACCCGGATCTGCGGCGACCCCTTGGCGATCCGAAGGGCCTCGTTGGCCAGATAGGACGGCGTGGCGACGTTAGCCGGGAGATTCGAAAGGTCACGGGTAAGACACGTGGCCCGGGCAATAATTTCCCCTGTCTTCAGTCCCTGTGCGAATCCGGCGGATACCTTGCCGCCGAAAGGGATCACATGAATTTTCGGGGGCAGCTTTCCGCTCGTGCCATTTTCCGCGCCGTTTTTCGGATCGGCCTTGCGGAACCGGTCGAACCGGTAGCTGCCCAGAATAAGCCCCTCGGCCGCCGCCTGACCGAAGGTTTTTTCGTCCGCACCCTTCGGGGGTTTCATCGTGGCCGCCACATGCACTGACTTGCACTTTGCATCGGCGGCACGGCCACCCACCTTCGCGAAGGCGAGCCGGATGCTTTCCAGCGTGTAGTCCTTCTCCGCCCCGAGTCCCACGATGAGCACCTGGCCGATGTGGTCGGTGCCCGAATCCACCAGGATCACCTGCTCACCCGCTTTGGCCTTGAACTTCTGGCTGCGGGCCGCCCGGAGAATTGAACCCGCCAGCTCCGGCGATAGCCCCTTGAGACCTGACAGGGCCTGCCGGTCGGGGAGCCCCGCCACGACAATGGCAAGCAGGTCGGTTTTCAGTCCGGACGGAAGGGCCTTATCCAGGGTAAAGCTTGTCACAGATATCACACTCCTTGGCGGAATCCCGAATCTGGATGGTTGCACTTGATGATCCGGGAGCCGTGCCTATAACTGGCCCCGGCGGCCCGGTTCAATGGCCCTGACCCGCCCTCAAGGAACCCGATTTTCACCCTTGACAGACAGGAAGGGGGTAGCGGTATGGTGGCGCCAGCCGGCGACCGGGGGGGTCCATCGCCGGCCAGCCTTTATCCCGCGCAGATCCGCAGCGGCAACGGAAGGGAACAGTCCTGACAGCCCTCGACAACACGAAGCGCCACAAGCTCGAAGAGGCCATCGTCCGGATGGCCTCAAAGGGCGTACTCCAGTCACGCCAGCTCGAAAAGCAGCTCGCCTCCCTTGAAAGGGATTACGGGCGGCATACCTACTCGGAGCTGTTCCGTGTGCTGGCCCATATTGAGCTGTCACCCGCCGCCGCCGAGAAGCAGTGGAAAGAGGTCATCGCCCACCAGATGGAGATGTCACGCCGCATGGGCCGCACCGTCGATATCCGGGTGGCGATGCTCGATCACTTCCTGTCCATCCGGCGGAAACTCAAGAACCCGACGATCCTCGAGTTCCGTGTCTACCGGGCGACCGAGCGGTCCTCGGTGCAGGATGAGCTGACCGGGCTGTTCAACTACCGGTATTTCAATCACACGCTGGAACGTGAATTCCGGCGGACGGCGCGTTACGGCGGCGTCATGTCGATCGCCATTTTCGACATCGACAACTTCAAGCTTTACAACGACCAGAACGGCCATGTGGCCGGCAACACGGTCCTCTACAAGATTGCCCGGATCATGAAGTCGAAGGTCCGCGACGTGGATACCCTTGCCCGTTATGGCGGCGAAGAGTTTGCCGCCATCCTGCCAGAGACGACCAAGCAGGGTGCGATGATGGTGGCCGAGCGGATCCGCCACGCCATCGAGGCAGCTTCGTTCCCGTTCGCCAACCGTATGCCGGGCGGAAAACTTACCGTTTCAGGTGGTGTCGCCACGAGCCCGTTCGACGGAAAAACCGCGACGATCCTGCTGGAAAACGCCGACCGTGCCCTCTATCTCGCCAAGGGCGAAGGCAAGAACTGCGTCAAGACGTTCCTCACCGAAACCCGCTCCTTCACCCGGGTTCCAGCAAAGGTGGTCGGCCAGTTCCGGCTCCTTTCCCGCCACACGGGCCACATCGCCACGAAGAACCTGTCCAAGAACGGAATCCTGTTTGAATCCCGCGCACCCATGCCGATCGGCTCGATCATGGAACTGACCATACGGCTTACCCACCGGAAGACCATCCGGTTCAAGGCGAGCGTTGTGCGTGTGGAGGCGACCCCCGGCAACAAGGACGGCGACCGGTTCGACATCGGCGTGGTGATCACGAAAATCTCCATCCAGGACCGCAAGGCCCTGGACCATTTCATCGAGCACCAGCAGCCTGCCGGGGAATAAGTCCGGAGCCTCAGCGGCCGGGCCCTTGCCTCCCCGCCCCGCCGCGCCTAAAGACCGGCCCATGCTCGACCTGAAACGCATCCGCAAAGACACCCCCCTGGTCCGCCAGGCGCTTGTGCGCCGCAAGCCCGAGCTGGGAGACCTGCTCGATGAGCTGGTGGGGATCGATGAACAGGCCCGGCTGGCCATCCAGTCATTCGAGACACTTCAGGCCCAGCGCAAGTCCATGTCCGAGCAGATCGGAAAGCGGAAGAAAGCCGGCGAGGATACCTCGGGCCTCGAAGCCGACGTCCGGGCCCTCGGCGAAACGCTGAAAATCACCGAGCAGAAGCGGGCCGAACTTGAAGAGGCAGTGCAGGCAAAACTCCTCAACATTCCCAACACGCCGCACGACAGTGTGCCAGCAGGTGCGGGGGCCGAGGACAATCCGGTTGTTCATGCACGGGGTACGATTCCGGAGTTTTCCTTCCAGCCGAAGGATCACGTGGATCTCGGTGAAACGCTCGGCATCCTCGACTTCGGCCACGCGGCAAGGGTCGCGGGTACCCGGTTCAGTGTGCTGTTAGGAAAAGGTGCGGCCCTGGAGCGTGCGCTGGCCCAGTTCATGCTCGACCTGCACACGAAGGAGCATGGTTACCTGGAGATGGCTCCGCCACTCCTCGTGGAACCCCACTCGGCCCAGGGCACCGGACAGCTCCCCAAGTTCCGGGAGGACATGTTCTGCGTGAAGCTGCCCGACGGCGGCGAGAAGTTCCTGATTCCCACCGCCGAGGTGCCAGTGACAAACTATCACCGGGACGAGATCCTCCCCGAAGAGGCGCTCCCCCGCCGCTACGTGGCCCATACCCCCTGCTTCCGGAGCGAGGCGGGTTCCTATGGCAAGGACACACGGGGTCTCATCAGGCAGCACCAGTTCAACAAGGTGGAACTCGTCCAGTTCACGCATCCGTCGGCAAGCTACGAGACGCTCGAACAGCTCACAGGCCACGCTGAAAAGATACTGGACCGGCTGGAACTCCCCTACCGGCGCGTCACTCTCTGCACCGGCGACATGGGGTTCTCGGCGGCAAAGACCTATGACCTGGAGGTCTGGCTGCCATCCCAGAACACCTACCGGGAAATATCCTCCTGCTCCAATTTCGAGGACTACCAGGCCCGCCGCGCCGGGATCCGGTTCAAGCCGAAGGGCGGCGGAAAACCCGAACTGGTGCACACTCTGAACGGATCGGGACTGGCCGTTGGCCGCACATGGCTCGCGGTGCTGGAAAACTACCAGCGCGAGGACGGTTCCATCGCCGTTCCAAAAGTACTCCAGCCGTACCTGGGCGGCCTCACCGAGCTGAAGAGAGAGTGAGCGGCCTCGTCTCGACCCACGATCCGCTGTCGCCCCGGACACCCGAAGGCCATGTCCGGGCACCGGTGCGGATCGTCCTTCATGAGCCGGAGATTCCCCAGAACACCGGCTCCATTGCACGGCTGTGCGCGGCAACACGCACGGCACTGCACCTTGTGGAACCCGCCGGATTCGAGCTGTCCAGCCGGAAGCTGAAACGCGCAGGACTCGACTACTGGCCTCACGTGGAGATGTTCACCCATCCGGGCTTTCCGGCGCTGGAAAAACTCGTGAGCGTCTCCCGGGGCCGGATCGTTGTCACCAGCAAGAAAGCGGCGCTTCCCTATACGGAGTTCACCTTCAGGCCGGGAGACTGGATCGTGTTCGGCAAGGAAACGAAGGGGCTTCCAGACAGCCTGCTCGAGAAATACGGCGAAGCCGCAGTGACCATACCCATCTTCACAGACAGCGTGAGATCGCTGAACCTCGCCAACGCGGCGAGCATCATCCTGTACGAGGCACTCCGCCAGACCGGCGGGATGCCTGCCCCCTGAAAAGAAAGCACCCCCGCCGCCGCGCGGCAGGGGCACCTGTCAGGGCAGTCCGCGAACGGACCGGTTATTTCTTCTTGCCCTTGGTCTTTTCGACGATGGCGGCGATGTCGCTCATGTAGCGGGAGACGAGCACCAGCGCGTCATCCGTGGAGAGCACACCCACCACATCACCCTTGCGGCTGACGATCGGAATGCGGTGAACACCCTTCTTCGCCATCTTGTCGAGGGTCGGCTCCAGTTCGTCGTCAACAGCGGCGACCAGCGGGAACTTCGTCATGATCTCGCCGATGTGGGTCTTGCCGGCGTCAGAACCGCCCTTGCCCACCCATGCGGCCACGTCCCGGTCGGTGACAATGCCGAGCACTTTGCTGCGCGAGGTGATCACGACCGAGCCGACGTTGCGGGCCGCCATAAGTCCGGCGACCTTGCGGATCGATTCATGGGGTTCCGCTTTCACCACGAGACCGAATGCGAGTTTTTCGAGTTTCATATGTTCTGCCTTTCCATGGCCGTCACCCTTCCGTCCCATGTGAAAACCGGCTGGTTGTGTTTTTACCGGCTTCCTGAATTTTCGTGGACCCGACGGCTCTCCTTCTGGGCCTCAACATTGCGCGAATCTGGACAACTTCCACTGACGCAGGTCAGGTCCCCGCGTTTTTTGTGAATTCTGCTGGATTTTCAGTGTTCCTGACCTCAAATGGCCTCAAAAGCCTGTAATTTCAATAAGTTGACGTTCGACTAAAAACGCGTTATCGTTTCTTCAAACGAGCGAACCGATAACGCGACAGGGCCAGACCAATGGGCGAGCTCGTTCTTCGCCAGCCTTGCCGGGCACCGGGGCGAAGACGGCGGAAGACGGGTGGATGGAACAACTACGGCTCGCCAAGAAAGTCATTTTCAACCGGGTCCGCTGGGGACACAGGTTTTTCCTGCTCGTTGACCTTGATGGTACGCTTGTCCCGGTAAAATTCGACGGCCCGCCCGCCAAACTCAAATCCTCCCTGCGCCAGGACCTCGCCGACCTGACAGCGATGCCGCATACGTCGGTCGGCATCGTGAGCGAAAGGCCACTCAGCGATTTCGCAAAGCAGTTTACTGGCATGAGTGTGCATCTGTGCGGCAGCCTGGGGCTGGAACACAGCCAGGCGGCAGGAATCCCCATCCGGATCGAGCTGAACCATAACGCCACGCTCATCAACCAGCTCCAGGCAGAAATCAAAAAGCTCGGAACGAAAGTCCGCGGCGTAAAAACCGAACGGCTCGGCGGTTTTCTCCGCATCAAGGGTGTTGGCACCGAAAGTGCCCGGAGCAAGGTGATGGATCTGATTGGCGACCGGGCAAGACTGCTCCGGATCAGCCGGACCAAAAACACCTTCGGCATCATTCAGGAGACAGGCCATGACAAAGGCACAGCGGCGGCCGCCGCGCTCCGCAAGGTCGGCTTCGTGATCCAGAGCGACATCTGCATTTATATCGGTGATGACGAGACGGACGAGGCCGCGTTCGCCACGCTCGGCGGATTCGCCGTCACGGTCCGTGTCGGCAAGGATGACCAGTCGAAGGCGAAATACTTCGCCCGCGACATGGCCGAAGTGCACAAGTTCATCGGCGAACTGGCGGAGGTCCGTTCCGAACATTCCGCCGATCGCGGCCAGGCCGGCCAGCGGATGTTCTAGGGCTCCGTTTCCGGATTTTTCTTCCCTGTCTCCCAGATCCTCACCCGGTAAAACGGTTCCAGATAGCCCTTCGGTGCGTCCGGGGTTCCGGCGAATCTCGGGTCACTCACGAACTCGGCCACGAGCGTTGCCTCGGCATCGAGCCGACGCCTGAGTTCCTCGGCAAAGCCTGTCCCCGCACGGGCCGCGCCGAACTCGATATAGGGGCGGTTGGTGAGGATGACAAAACGGGCATTTTTCATGGCAAGCGCGGCGAGTTTTCCCTCGTCGTCACCACGCACCAGATGTCCGATGTAGTTGTGATCGGGCCAGGCGGGACCCGCCCCGGTGGCGTAGTAGAGCACCGGCTCGTTGGGCACGATCACAATCCGGTCCCCCGGCTTCAGCCGCTCCTGAAGGAATGCGGCGGCCGGAGCAAGCGCAGCCGCCTTCACGGAATATGTCCGCACCGGCTCGGTGGCTTCGGCGATGGGGGCGGTTTTCTGGCCAAACCGGTCAACAGACTGGGGGATCCGGAAAAGTGCCACCCCAAGAATCACTACGAAAACCACGTCCGCCCCCCGGAACGGACTGAAACGGCCCACGCGGGTGACGAGATCGAGGAACGGCCGGGCCGCGAGCAGCACTGCGGGGACGAGGTAAAACGCACCGTAGCGGGCGGGAAGAAGCTGGTTCGGTGTCCGCGAAAGGAGCAGCAGCGCTCCGGCATACAGCGGCCAGAGTTTTCGCTCTTCCGGATCCCGTATGCCCCGGACGATGCCCCACCCAAGCCCCGTCACTACCCACGCAAAACTGGTCCGCATGGCGATCCGTGTCCAGAAATCCTTGCCAGCGCCGAGCCAGTCAGGGCCGTTTACGGCCAGCACCACAACGAGGCACCCGCCGGCTAGGTACCAGGCCGGCGCTGGATCCCCGCCGCGCAGCGGGCCGGCAGCGGCAAGTACCGCCGCCAGCAGCGCGGACGACGTGGCAAGAATCGCAAAAAAATGGATCGCGGTCGGAACCGATACCACCGCTCCGCCGTACCACAGATAGGCCTGGCCGAAGCGGTTCGCCGCGACTGCCCCCGGCGAGGTCATCTCCCAGAACCCCGGCATCGCCAGTGCAACGGCCCCATAGACCGCCATCGGAACTACCCCCGCGATCATGATACGCAGGAGTCTTGCGGCAGCCGGACCGGGCCTGATGGCAGCTGCGAGAAGAAGGGCGGCCCAGACCGCAAGCCCGAACTCGACTTTCGTGACAAGCGTGAGGGAGACAACAGCCGTGGCGGCAAAAAACCGCGGCGCGGGTACCCACCGGGTAATCCCATCCTCACCATCCCAGTCAATGCTGATGTTAAAAAACACCAGCACCAGCGTGGCCGCCAGCAGGGACGAGTAGTTCACCGGCAGAAAACGGGAGAAGACATCCGGCTCGAAGGTGAAAAATATCCAGATCCCTGAAATGGCGGCAACCGCCCCCACGGCACCTGTGAACCGGCGCACCAGCCGCCAGGCCAGCAACCATTCGGCCCAGGCCGTGAGCGCGCACAGCATGAGGTACGAATCCACGGTGCGCCCCCACAGGGCCCGGGCGCCGGTAACGGCAAGGGGAGGAACAGGACCGTGAAGCCATTGAAGGCTCTGGTAAAGTTTTTCGCCCGCTTCCAGCCGCATGGCGGTGGTCAGATCATTGAAGGCATCCGTACTCACATCACCGACCCGGCCCCAGACGGTGAGCGCGAGCACCCAGAACACCACCGACAGGAGCGGCACCAGCCACCGCCCGCCGGGGAACCGGTCCACGGGGCGGCCTTCGGCATCGGCTGGAGTTTCTGGCGCAGGATTCTTCATACGGATACCCGCGGAGCGTAGTTCATGGGCCCTGTGTGCCCAAGGGAACGGACGCGCAGCAGCCCGGAATATGGTTTCAACCGGCGGGGCGGGCGTCTTTTCCCGAGGCCGGTGGCCAGTTAGGCTCCCGCCGCGAGGTTTTACCATGCCGGTCGAGATCCAGATTCAGCGCATCAGCGAAGCCGCAAAAGCAGCAGAGGCCATCGTTATTCCGGTCTACCGGGGCGGAGACGGACACCTGCACTGGCGGCTCCCAAGGCCTCAGCTCCATGCCCTGGAGCGGCTGAAAAAGGCCAGCGGTATTGACGGAGAACTGGGATCGGTGGCCGTTATCAGCACCGACGGCGGCCTGTTCCCGCCCACGGTGATCTTCACCGGTATTGCCTCCCGCAGCGAACTCACGGGCCCCGATCTTTTTGAAGCCTATGCAAGTGGCGTCCGAAAGGCGGTGGCGGCGGAATGTCCGTCGGTGGCATTGCTTGTCCCCGATGGCGTGGTGAACGGTGCGGCACAGGCGGCCATAACCGGTCTGTTTGCCGGCACCTACCGGTTCGCCCGGAAGCAGAAGCCGCTGAAACACCACCTGCGGCGTGGGGTCATCCTCACCGAGACATCCCCTACTCGCTCCGAGCTGGACCGGCTCGCGGCCATCGGAGAGGCCCAGAACTACGCCTTCGAGATCGTGAACCGCGACGGCGGGGAACTCACTCCCTGGCACCTGGCCGAGGAAGCGAAAATTGTCGCCCGCGCCACCGGCGCAAAAGCGACGGTATGGGGAATGAAGGAGATACAGGCGAATGGCATGGGGCTTCTCGCCGCCGTGGGCCGCGCCTCGGAGCACGAGCCGAAGTTCATCCGTCTGGACTATACCCCGGCGGGCCCCGCATCGGGCCACCTCGTCGTCGCGGGCAAGGGGATCACCTTCGACACGGGCGGCATTGACCTGAAGCGGTACCCGGGCCTGCCCACCATGAAGGGCGACATGGGCGGCGCGGCGGCAGTACTCGGACTTTTCAAGACGCTTCCGGCAATACGGCCTTCCGTGCGGATCACCGGGCTCATTCCGGCGGCGGAAAACGCCTTCGGCGGCGCAAGCTACAAGCCGGGCGATGTCTACAAGTCCATGAGCGGCAAGCATGTGGAGATCGGTGACACGGATGCCGAAGGCCGCCTCGTGCTGGCAGACGTACTCCACTATGCGAAGGAGCTGAAACCGGACGCCATCATCGATCTCGCCACACTCACCGGATCCTGTGTCGTGGGTCTCGGCGAACTGTACGCCGGGCTTTTCTCCAACTCCGACCGCCTGGTGAACCAGATGCTGGATGCCTCGGAGCGGGCCTTCGAGCGGTTCTGGCGGCTGCCGCTTCCCGCCGCCTACCGGCGTCTCATCTATTCCCAGATCGCGGACCTGAAAAACATCGCCTCGACGAAATATGGCGACGCGATCATGGCGGCCCTGTTCCTGAAGGAGTTCGTGGGCGACACCCCCTGGGCGCACCTGGATATCGCAGGTCCCTCGTGGGTAGACGATGATACCCCCGGCTACCTGGCCATGGGGACCGGCTATGCCGTGAGGACCCTCTGCCAGCTCGTAGAGCCGTCAAACTGGAGCCGGGAACGGCTCCAGGGGTAATCGGCGATTGCCCGCTACCACCAAAAATCCAGTTTTTTCAGACGGTTAGATCTGGATCTGATACCTGTCAGTGCATTCGTTTCGCTCCGGTGCCATGTCTCGACAAGCCGCACCAAAGCGGCTAACGAAGGCGGCGCACCCGCCTGTTTTCAACTGAAAACGGCCGGACCCGCATAAAACCACCTCCGAGGAGCGTTCATGTCGAAACCTGTCATCATTCACGTTGTTGGCACCGGCACCATCGGCGAGCCGCTGATCGGCATCCTGGCCCGGTTCAAGAAGGAGCTGGGACTCGATGAGGTGACGTTCCACAAGCGCACTCCGCTCACCACCGACCGGTCCAAGGTGAACCAGCTCGTCATGAAGGGCGCACGTTTCGCGGTGGACAAGGACCGCAAGGCGGAGTTCGAGAAGCTCGGCATGAAGCCGGAACTCGAAGCTATCGAGGCGCTCGAACGGGCTACGGTCGTGATCGACTGCACACCCATCGGCAACGAGATGAAGGAAAAGGTCTACTCGAAGCTGAACGGGCAGAACATCAAGGGATTCATCGCGCAAGGGTCGGAGTTCGGCTTCGGCCGCATGTATGCCCGCGGCATCAACGACGAGGCGCTGCGGCCGGGCGAGGACCGCTACATCCAGGTGGTCTCCTGCAACACCCACAATATCTCCGTGCTCGTGAAGACACTCGGCATGAAGGGTGGCAAGGACCCGGCGAACCTGGAGGAAGGCCGGTTTCTCTGCATCCGACGTGCGTCGGATATCTCGCAGGACGATGACTTCGTGCCGTCGCCCATGCCCGACAAGCACAAGGACGGACAGTTCGGAACGCACCACGCACACGACGCCTTCCACCTGTTTGAGACCCTGAACCTGAAGCCGAAGCTCTATTCGAGCGCACTCAAGCTGAACAGCCAGTACATGCACACGCTGCACTTCGCCATCCGCACAAAGGAACAGGTCACGAAGGATCAGGTCATGGAGCGGCTCACGACGCATCCGCTCATCGCGCTCACCGACAAGCGGTCCACCAATACCGTCTTCAGCTTTGGCCGCGATCACGGCATCTTCGGGCGTATCCTGTCGCAGACAGTGATCTCCACCCCGACCCTCGCCGTGAAGGATGGCAACGAGGTGGTGGGCTTCTGCTTCACCCCGCAGGACGGCAACTCGCTGCTTTCGAGCATCTCGGCGGCCATGTGGTTCATCGACCCGAAGACCTACGAAAAGAAACTCGAGTGCCTGACGCCGTTCTTCTTCCGGGAGGTCTGACCATCCCGCGCTTCGACGGACAGGTTGTTTTCGTCACTGGCGGCGCGTCCGGAATCGGGCGCGCCGTCGCGCTTGCGTTCGGCCACGAGGGGGCGAAGGTCGCCGTCACGGATCTGGACATGGCTGGAGCCTCGCGGACCGCGGGCGAAATAACAAAAGCGGGCGGCAGGGCCGTGGGCATGCGGCTCGACGTGACCGACGATGCCGACTGGCGGGAGCAGATTACCCAGATTGCCGGCAAGTGGGGACGGCTCGACATCCTTGCCGCCTGTGCCGGGGTGAGCGCTGCGGGGACAGCCGTGGGAACGGACCCCGCCGAATGGAAGCGGATTTTCTCCGTCAACCTGGACGGTGTTTATTATGGCCTGCGCCATACGGTCCCGGAGATCGCCCGCTCAGGCGGCGGATCGGTGATCGCCGTGGCATCGGCGTCCGGCATCAGGCCAACGCCGGGGGCGGCAGCCTATGCCGCCAGCAAGGCGGCGCTGATCCATCTCGTGCGCGGCACTGCGCTCGAATGCCAGAAAGAAAACAACGGCGTCCGCGTGAACGCCATCTCCCCGGCAGGAGTGAAAACCGCCATGTGGGAGTCCATGGACTTTTTCAGGAAACTCGTGGCCGAAACGGGCAGCGTGGAGAATGCCTACCGCGCAATGGAGACGGCCCCCGGCGGCACACGGTTTTCAGAACCCGAAGAAATCGCCGCTGCCATTCTCTATCTTGCCTCGCCAGACGCCCGGTCCATCACCGGAACGAATCTCGTCATTGATAACGGCCATACGGCCTGCCCCTAGGACAAATTAATTGATTGACAGGTGGCAACACCCTGCAGGATAGTGACACGCGTGTCATTTTCGGGGGTAAACATGACTGGAAAATGCCGGTGGGGGAAATTGCTGCTGGCCACAGCGGCGGCCGTGGGAGTTTTCGCAGGCGTGGCCCATGCCCGCAGGCAGGAGGTCAACCTGTCGGTGATCCCTGCGGTACTGAAAGGTTCCATGATTGAGCCGCTTCTCGGGACACCCGTCATCCAGCTTTCGGCGTTCCGCTGCAACGAAGAGGGGAAACTCTCCCCGCTGCTTTTCCAGCTCGACGAGGTGAACGCACAGGGCCGCTACGTTCCGAACATCGGCACCGGTATCGCCCGTGACGACCGCCCCGGCATCTTCGACGAGAACGACGAGATCGTGAGCATGGTCCAGGACTGGGGAGTGAACTGCCCCGAAACGCTGCTCGCCGCAGCCCGGGGAACGGTGGTCCGGGTAGAGACCCGTGCCCACTATCTGGACGGACCGGCGGTGGCCTATTTTCTGGCGGGCGAGCGGGGACTCGCGCCAGACCAGTTCCGGGTGAAATACGATGCGGCCAATGACCGGATCTCCAGTGCCGGCTGGACCCTTGGCTGGGACCGCAAGCATCCGACGATTCTCGTCGAGATGAACAACAACAATCTCCGCGGCCGTGAAACAGAGAATATTCTGGACCGGCTGAAGTTCCGGTTTCGGGCGACGGCCATCGGAAATCTGCTCACCCTCAATGTGAGCGAGGAGGAGATCGAGGCAAAGCTCCTCGGTGTGCGGGCGGGTCCGCTCCGCGTGATCCGGGAGATAGACGCCACGGCGACGCCGGTTCCAGGTTTCTCGATTCCGGCCGCCGTCACCGCCTTTCACTATGACCGCTCGCTGGTTGTGGAGGGGATCTACAGCTTCCCGAAGATGGCGGCGCTGTTCACCTCGTCCATGGACATGACCGTGACCATGGATTTCGACCGGCTGCAGGGGCTCACGGTCTCCACCCAGAAAGTGCCTGTGGGAACCCGTGTGGACGGCAAGATGCTCGACAGCGACCGCTCGCTCGCCATGGGGAATGAGCCCTGGTACATGGCCTCCGGCCTCGGGCTGAACCTCATCGGCATTGTTGAGGTAGATAAGGAGATGCGGGGCCGGTCGTCGGCGCTGTTCGTCGACTCCGAGACCGATCCCCGGCCGCCGGAGCGGGTTCCCGGAGGTTTGCCGGAACTGGGCTACCAGTTCCTCGGCTGGGAAAACCTCAAGGCGCGGGAATACAAGGTTCAGGGGTACGCCATCTCGCTGCCGGGTTTCCCGGAAGGCGGCGGAAGCGGTTTCTACAAGGCTTTCAACCTGCCGCTGCCGTTCGACGTATCCACGCTGAAGGCGGATGCGTCACCAACGACCGCGCGGAACTAGACGCCTGCTACCAGTCCAGCCAGATGCGGCCATCGGTAAAGACACGGCCCGTGGCGGCGAGCTCCGTCGAGCCGTTCACGATCTTCCGGTGGACGTTCTCCGGCGGATGAATGACCGCGTCGCGTCCCCTGAAGAAGTCGTTTTCCCGCACGAGTGCCATGTAGGCCTTGTTGAGGACCAGCGCCCGCTCCCGTGAAGGGGCCACAAGAAACGTGATGTCCTCGGTTCCGCCCTTCGCGGCCCGTTTCACCTTATCCCGGTCCAGCATACCGCCGGGGAAGAACTTCTCCTGTATCTCGGTGTTGGACCGGAACTCGTCGCCACCAGTTACCCGGTCGAAATAGGTGAAGATTTCAGGTTCGCTGTGGCCCGCCTGCGGCACGTCGGGAATCCCGCGGATGTCCTGGTATCTCCAGCCCTCGGCACCGGGGACCTTGCGCGGCAATGTAAAGGTCTGGTCCGCGGTGGCACCGATACCCGAGTGGCACCCCAGGCAGAAGTGGTGTTCCTCCGCCGTCTGGAGCCTGAGCAGCCCGCCCTCGTTCTCGATGAACGCCTGAAGCGTCCAGCCGAAGTCGTTCTGGAATCCGGTGATCGGATTTCCCACGCGGATTGGTACCCGGCCCTCCTCCTTCTCGAACCGGGCCCGCTCATAGGCCCGCTTGAGGGCTTCGATCTGGCGGAACTCCGCCTTCTTCGAATAACGAAGCTCTTTCATCCGGACCGCCGTGAGCGATGGCGCGTCAGGGTCCAGGTAACGGACCGAATGCAGGTATTCGGCACCCTCAGGGTAAAGATGGGCATAGACCTTCACGTCGGAGGCGGCACCCGCGTAGCTGGGTGGCAGGCCGCGGATTGTCTCCACAATGCCGCCAGTTTTTCCGTCGCCGTCCAGATCCATTCCGGCGACGGATTCATCGAGCGGCTCCACGCGGCGTACCGGAAGGCCGGGATCGGGTTCACCCGCCTGCCGCACAAAGCGGGGGTCAAAGGTGATGGCGGCCTCCAGGATGGAGAGGTTGATCCGGTAGATCTCCCGGGATTCCTTCCCGCCGGCGGTCCGGCGAAACTTGTCCGGAAGGCGGATAAACACGTCGTCGGTGCTGCCGTTCGTGGGCCAGAAGGTGCCGAGGAATGGCTTGTAGCGGAGTGCGCGCCAGTGGGAGCCGTCGCGGGCGAACCCCTGCTCGTCAAACCCTTTCGAAAAATCCAGGTCCGGAATGTAACCGCCAGTTCGTACATACCGTTCATTTTTCAGCAGGGCGGATTTCAGCGGCGTGTAGTTGTCAGTGCGGACGTAGTTCAGGGCCTCTTCGTCGGTAATAGCGGCAATCACCTCCGAGCGGTCCTCGAACAGATTGAACCAGTTGTTCGTGAGTGCCGGTTCGCTGAAGGCGTATTCTTGCTGGAGATCCCAGTCATTGCGCTCGTTCGGGTAAATGGACTGGGTGTGGCAGGTCCAGCAGGGGTTCGCAATGCCGCCGGTCTTTGTATAGCACTGGGAAGGAACCGCCGCGTCCCGGTTGATGATTTTCTGACGGCCGGCAATGGGCTCCCCCATCGTATCAGCTGCCAGCTTGACGGGATCATAGGCGGCCTCTGCCTCTTCCACAGTCAGTTTCCCAGGCTCCGGGCCCGACCTGTCGATCGCCCTCGGCGCGAGGAAGGTAACGAGGCCGATAGCAGCGAGAACAGCTGCGGCTGCGGCTGCAAACATGGGGTTCAAGGGACGGGGTGAGTCGGTCATGGCGAGGTTCCGGTCCGCCGCATCCAAACAGCAATGGGAGCGGCAAAAGGTGAAGCCGGGAACATCCTTGTCGAATGCTCCCGGCTTCTGGAGGAGTCAGTCAGCGAAACGCCGCTCCCATTTTCAGCGGGGCGAGAGCTCCACCGGCGGCCAGGAGCTGGCAATATCCTCGCCCGGATGCTGGATCGAGGCGAAGAAGGTCGTCATGTCCGGCGTGAAGGCCGGGCCAGTGGCTTCCGCATCACTCGGCGCCGAGGCAATACGGAACGCCTTGCCGTAGGTCGTCGAGTGGCTGCTGTCGGTGTCGAGGTAGTAGTAGGCATCGGGCGCCTGCTGGCCTGTGAGGCCGAAGTTGCCGTCGGTGCCGAACCACACCCCGCCATTGGCGTCAATCAGGATATTGTCCGGATTGCCGACGTCATAACGGCCGGTGCCGTTCGTGCCGGCCCATACTTCCCAGTATGTGAAGGTGGTGGCCGTCGGGCTTCCGCCAGCCTCTTCCATCGCCCAGATGCGGCCGGGGGTATCGGTGCGGCTGGAGAGAAGGTCCTGGCTCGTGCCGGTGATGATCTTTCCGGTGGCATCCAGTGCATAACGGGTGGTGTGCTTGGTGAAAGCAACGTAGATCAGCGGGCTGGCGTTGTCCCAGGGGTTCGGGTTGTATTCGAGATCCTCCGGGCGGTTGAGCTGGGTGATCCCGAGCTTCGTGGCCGCCGTGTGCAGTGACGAGAGAACGTTGTTGTTCTTCGGAAAGCCGCCGATCAGGTTGAAGGTCTTGCTCTTGAGTGCAGCACCCACCTTCGTGGTTCCGCCCGCCGCGATGCCGCGGCCGGAATCCCCGCCGGTGTTCTGGCGGGAAGCCGGGGCGTTCTGGGTCGTGTTGTTCACGTCCAGGAGAATCCACTCGCCCGCGCCACGCTGGGCCTTGGTGGGGGTGAACGCCGCCGCATCCGAACCGCCGCAGCCATCCGCAGAGCCGGCAGTATTGTCACCGATGATCATGAATCCGGTGGCGACATCCAGGCGCTTGCAGCCGTTGGTTCCGCCGGCCCAGGCAGCCGCGTTGAAGTGGGCAACATAGACCTTGCCGCTGTCCAGAAGGGCGCGAATCTCGGCGCGCGACATGCCGGAGGTGTAGTTCGAGTCCGACACCCACTTGTAGATCCGACCGTTTACCCGGTCGTCAGCCGCGTAGATGACGATCGGCTGGCCATTCACGAGGTTGAACTCGTCGTCCGTCGCAACCGTCATGTTCTCCCAGCGGGCGCGCCCGAAGGATCCCATCTTGCGGTGGCCAGTGCCGTCACCCTCAACGGTGTCATCGTCATCATCGTCAGCCGTCGGCTTGTAGAACTCGTTGGGGGCCTTGCCCGGATCGATTTCGACCAGGAAGCCATAGTAATCGATGTTGTTTTTGCCATTGGCGATGGAGAGCTGGCCGTAGTTGGCAGACGAGGAAGCAGTCCAGACCGGGGCGATATCATTCGGAACGTCGTAGCCCTTGCCGCTCGTAAATTTCTCCGAGCTGGACCACGGCTCGGCGTCGCCGTACCAGTCCTGGGAGTTCTCTTCGGCCGTGAAGATCGTTCCCCACGGGGTAAGGCCGCCTGAGCAGTTGGCGAGTGTCCCCGGAACCACCTGCTTCGGAAGCGTGTTGCCGCCGTCATCCTTGGCACGGGCGGAAACCGAGTAGCCGGTCACACGGAACTGGGTGTTGCTGGTGGCATCGAAACGGGTGTTCGTGGCCGTGCGGTCCACTGTCCAGCCGTCGGCGCCGAGCACCACGCGCATCCAGGAGCCGCCAAGCTGGCGCTTGTGCTGCTGGATGAAAATGTCGCGGTCGGTGGCCGTGGCCCAGGCCTTGCCGTCGGCAAGGGCCTGGAAGGTTGCCGCGCTGAAGAGGTTCCATGCGTTCAGCCAGTTGGCAAGCACCAGATTCGAGCTGGTGGCCACCCGGCTCGAGGTCGGGAAGGCGCCGGAGACGTATTCATGGTTTACCCACATCCAGCCGGCGTCCGAGTCACCCCGGAAGATCGGATTGTCACCGGCAGCCGTGTCAACACCGTCGCCGATGAAGGCGATATAGTCAGCGGTGGCACCGAACCGCGGGGCAGTGATGGAGTTGTCGTTGGTCAGGGGGTCGAGCCACTTCACCACGACGTCGTACTCGAGGCCGTCGGCGACGAGGACATCATCATTGATATCAGGGCTGTCGGGATCCGACAGGTCCGACAGCGTGTTCACGAGCGGGAAGTTGGAATACAGGTTCAGGTTGCCCGCGTCGTCAATATCTTCCACGAGGTCGTAGACATACTCGGCGATATTGTCACCGTCTGTGTGACGGATGGCGATGACGCCCGAAAGGCCCACGTCGGCGGGAAGCGTGGGGACATTGCTGTCAAGGGCACCGGTGCCGCTGTCGCAGCCCCAGATCGCGAGCGGCATGGCCGCCGTGACGAGGAGCCTGGACAGGGTCCGGCGGATGCTGGTTTCAGAAACTTTGTTCAAACGCATTGGAACTCCTCCAAGAATGGTCCCACTCGTATGACCCCGAGATTTGAACTTATCGGGAAGGGCGTGTGATTTTCTTGTGACAAGCCCCTTGCGGACTGCGGGGCAGGGTCCGGTCCGCAGGGTGACCGGTTTCAGGAAAACGGATGAAACTACCGGGAGTTAACGCCGGACCGGTGCCGGTGCGGGAGCAGCGGGCCGGGATTTTGCGTCGCCGCCGGTGACGCGCTTGCGGCCCTCAAAGTCGAGTTTGCGGGGGAAATCGGAGCCGTATTCAAGGATACCCCGGCAGATTCCCTGCCCGAGCCGGTCCAGATAAACCCCGTCGCGAAAGGCAGCCGCCTCAGCCTCGTTGGTGACAAAACCCACTTCCATGAGAATGGCCGGCATGTTCGCCCGTACAAGCACAAAGAACGGAGCCTGAAGTACGCCACGGCTCTTGAAGTTGAACTCCTTGGCCATCGTCTGGTGGACAACACCGCCGAAATCCTCACTGCCGAGGATGTGCTGCGCACTTTTCAGGGACCAGAGAGTGAGCAGCAGCGGGTCGTTGGGGTCAATCCCCTCAATACCGAGCGAGGCGTTTTCGGCCATGGCGACCCGGTGGGCCTCGCGGTCGCTGGCCTCGGGGTTCATCAGATAGGTCTCGATGCCGCGGGCTTTCGTGTTCCGCGCAGAGTTGGCATGAACCGAGACGAACACATCCGCATTCAGGTTGTTGGCGATCCTTGACCGGTCGGCGAGTGGCACGAACGTGTCGTCATCGCGGGTGAGGAATACCTTCAGGCCGGGGCGGCTTTTCAGGAGACAGTCGCGGGCGGACCGGCTCACCCGGAGCACGATGTCCTTTTCCTGGATGCCCTCAACACCGATGGCCCCCCAGTCATGACCCCCGTGGCCGGGGTCGATCACGACGACATCGAAAACCTCCGGCGTGGGCGGCAAGGTGCCGAATTTTTCCACGATATCCGCAGGCTTCGGCGGTTCTGCCGTGGCGGCCTCGGAGGAAGCACCAGGTGCAGCCACCCCCTTGGGCCCGCAGGACAGCGGGGCCCATAATCCGGCCATCATGACGAAAAGTCCGGTTGCCCGCCGGGCCATTTTATTAACGCAATGCACCAGAACCGATCCTAATACACACCTTGACATAAACTGAAATCACGTGCTTGGATGAAAAGCAAGGCGTTGGAACCTGCTATGCCTGACCGTTCGGAAACGAAACCATTCCGTTTTGAAATGGTTGTCACTGGCGGAAGCGGGTTTTTTGTGTGTATAACCGGACTCGAAGTGAACCCGGTTCGGCACAACGCAGCGCGTGGTTCAAGGGTGGGTCGGTTCTTTGGCTGAAAAATCCCAGAAATCCTATACCGTTGTACTGGTAGGGGATCGTGGCGTCCGCCGGATCACCGTTCCGGCATGGCTTTTCTCCAGCCGGCTCATCGCGGCGGCTGTTCTCACCTTTGTATTCGGCATCAGCCACTACTTCTACAGCGTCAGCCGGGCGGTGCAGGTGGACAGTCTGCTTGGGGAAAACTCGGAGCTGCGGGCCCAGGTGGCGAGCGTGGAAACCCGGCTCGCCACCCTCGACCGGCAGATTGACCGGGTGGGCCAGCTCGAAAGCCGGGTCCGCCGTGTCATGGGAATTGATCCCGCCCCCAAGCAGCCTGAAAGCGGCACTGGCGGCCCCCGTACCACCGAGGAGGCCCAGCTTTATTCGACGTTCCGGCCGGAGGATGCCGCAAGGCTCCGGCGCATTGATTCCGATCTCTCCGCGCAGAACAGCCGTGTGGTCCGTGCGGAAATGGGCCTCGAGGTGCTGCTCGACTATTTCAAGAACCAGGAGATCCAGATTCTTGCCACCCCGACCATCTGGCCCGTGCGCGGATGGCTCACCTCCACATTCGGCTACCGGATCGATCCGTTCACCGGCGAGCGCAAGCTCCACGAAGGTCTGGACATTTCAGCCGCACAGGGTACCCGCGTGACGGCCCCGGCCGCCGGTACTATCACCCGCATTGGCATGCGGGATGCTTATGGACTTTCCCTCACCATCGACCACGGCTATGGTCTCACGACGCTCTACGCGCATCTTTCCGAAACCAGCGTGAAACTCGGCGACCGGGTGGCACGCGGTCAGGTGATCGCGGGTGTCGGCAACACGGGCCGGTCCACCGGCCCGCACCTTCACTATGAGGTCCGTGTGAACGACATTCCCGTGGACCCGATGCGCTACATCCTGAACTGACGCTTCCCGGCGTTTCGCCGCCGGGACGGGACCGGCGGTACCCGGTTCCGTGCGCGCGGAGGGGAAACCGATGGAAGTCTTTGCAGCGCACCCCTTCTTCCAGCTCGCCGCCCTCTTGCTCATGGCGGCTGTGGCGGGCGGGGTGGCTGTCAGGCTGCGCCAGCCGCTCATCATCGCGTATATTCTGGTCGGAATCACGGCGGGACTTCCAAGTGTGGGGCTCGCGGCCGAGCGGGAACACCTGGAACTGCTGGCCACACTCGGTATCTCGGTGCTGCTGTTCCTGGTGGGACTGAAACTCGACCTGGATCTCATCAAGGTGAACGGTCCGGTGGCGCTCACGACCGGAATCGGGCAGGTCGTCTTCACTTCGGTCGTGGGGTTCCTGTTATGCTGGGCACTCGGCCTGGAACTGCTGCCCTCGGCCTATGTGGCAGTGGCACTCACATTCTCCAGCACGATCATCATCGTGAAACTCCTGTCCGACAAGCGCGAGATCGATTCCCTGCACGGCCGGATCGCCGTCGGGTTCCTGATCGTGCAGGACATCCTTGCCATCATTGCACTGATCGCGCTGACATCTGTCGGTCCCGCGGGGGCGGGCGACCCGGCGGGCGACGCCGGTTCTGAACTCGCCTGGAGAGCTATCCGGGGGATAACTTTCATCGCTGCCATCGCCCTGTTCAGCCGCTTCCTGCTGGGCCGCCTGCTGGACCAGTTCGCCGCCTCCACGGAGCTGCTGGTGCTGTTTGCCATCGCCTGGGCCGTGGGACTCGCCGCCACTGGCGAATACCTGGGCTTCAGCAAGGAGGTGGGTGCCTTCGCTGCCGGTGTCGCCATGGCCTCGACCCCTTACCGGGAGTCCATTGGCTCGCGGCTCACGGGGCTCAGGGATTTCCTGCTGCTTTTCTTTTTCGTGGTGCTGGGCAGCGGACTTGATCTGGATTCAATCACGGCGCATCTCGGGCTGTCGATCATCCTGTCGGTGTTCGTGCTTATTGGAAATCCGCTGATCGTCATGATCATCATGGGGGTCATGGGCTACCGAAAGCGCACAGGCTTCCTGACCGGACTTACCGTCGCCCAGATCAGCGAGTTCTCCTTCGTGCTGGTCACCCTGGGGCAGTCTCTCGGTCGTCTGGACGCGAACATTACTGGTCTGGTCACGATGGTCGGGTTCATCACGATCGGTCTTGCGACCT
>CAZSFB010000006.1:0-21712 GCA_964606035.1 uncultured bacterium
TGCACGTCTATCCGTGCTACTCCGGCTGCTTATCGGGGCTTTCCGGAATGGTGCTTCGCAGGTCGATGTCACAGGGGCAGATCTGGATGCGGCCCGTCTGGCCGTATCGGATGATCCGAGAATCGCTTCCGCTGACATCATCTGGGGAAACAGGGTAACTCCTGACCCTGCATTGCCGGTTGTAGAGGTTGAGGCCACTGTGGTGGTGGGGCCTTCGGTCTGGAAGGACATTGAAGACGCCACGAGTTCCGTATTCGTGCCTGGTGCACCACTTCTTGTGAAACGTTCATCAGGAAATGCCGATCCACATCCACTGTGGAGCAGCGGGCCACCAACGCGCGCACACTATGTGGTGCCGGTGGCAGGTCCGGGTGATATCCGGAAGGCAAAGGCCGCAATTTTCAGGGGCGTTTTTAAACCGACGTCAGGACCGGTATCTGTGCATTTCAACTCGAAACTCTCCATCCCGGTGAGCTGGGTGCTTTCGGAAACGGCTGTGACGCCGAACATGATCACAGTTGTTACAACCCTGATCGGGTTCATAAGCGCGTGGATGTTTTCACGTGGTGACTGGAGCGGTCTTTTCTGGGGCGGTACGTTGTTCCAGCTCTGCGCGGCACTGGATCGTTGTGATGGAGAAATCGCCCGTAGTAAATTCATGGATTCCCCGTCTGGCGCCTGGGTGGATACGTTCGGTGATAATATTACTTATGTTGCCTACCTGACGGGCCTGACTCTGGGCTATGCGAAGTTCACCGGTACCATAGGGTCCGTCTGGGCTCCCTGGGTCCATTTTGTCGGCTTTGGAAGCCTCGGCCTGACCGTGTTCCTGCTGGGCGGCATGTATCTGTATCTCTACCGGAACAAGAAGAGCGGGACTCTTGTTGCCGTCTACAAGGATTTTGAGGCGCGGGTGGACGGCAAGCGCGCTGGTGTCGTTTACCGGATTCTGGACAGCCTGAAAATTCTGGGGAAGAGGGATTCGTGGTCGCTGGCAATCGGGGTTGTCGCGTGGTCAGGCGCCCTGCTTCAGACATCACTTTTCTACCATCTTTTATTTTTTGCGACTGTCGGCATGATCATCCTGATGAACATCTATTTCACCGTGGCCAGGCGCAACGTTGCTGGGTAGATTCAGGTCCGTGAAACCCCAAGTGAAACGTTTCCTCAGGGTGGGGATGCTCCTTGTCGGACTCGGTATTCTGATCGGACTTTTCGCGCATGAAGGTCTCGATGAAATGTGGGCCAGAGTAGTCCGGGTCGGGTGGACGATCTTCGGGCTGATGCTTCTGTTGTCGTTTTTCTGGAACTTCTGTTCGACTCTGGGCTGGTGGCTGATCATGGACAGTTCACGGCCTGTCAGCTTCGGCAAGCTGTTTTTTATAAGGTGGGTCGGTGAAAGCATCAATACGGTGACGCCACTTATGAATCTTGGGGGTGAACCGGTCAAAATGGCCATGCTGGGCCAGCACCAGGAGACCCACAGGGCCACAGCGTCGGTCATTGTCGACAAGACCCTGTTTTCCGTCGCAAGTGTCATTCACATGGTGACCGGGGTGATAGTGGGCCTTTTCGTGTTTGACCTGCCGGAGCAGATTCAATGGATCGAGTTTCTTCTCCTTGGACTGTTGGTTGGTGCGGTTGTGATGCTGGTCACGTTGTTTAAACGGGGAAAAACGCTAGTGTCCGTTCTCGACTGGGCTGGCCGGACTGGAATTCAGTTCAAACCGGAGACCCGGGAGCGGGCCCGGAAAGTTGACGATGAAATGTCGGTCTTTTACCGGAGTCATCGGCGGCGGTTCTGGGTGGCAGTGTCGGCTCATTTCGCGGGCCGTGCCAGCCGGACACTGGATTTTGCGTTGATCGGGATCGCGTTTGGAATGGAAATATCGTTGTGGACGGCATACGCGATTTCGGCGGCGACTGTGATTGTGAATACCAGTTTTTCCTTTATTCCCCAGCAGGTCGGTGCCAATGAGGGTGGGCACGCCATCCTCTTCAAGGCTGCCGGACTTGGCTGGCGGGACGGACTTTCGTCGGGGGTGTTACGCCGGGTGAGGACGCTCGTTTTCTCCGTGATGGGATACGCTGCTTTTACGGTGTATCAGGGATTTGCATCCAGTGAAGAATCACGGGCTATTGAAGCCGCCAGGCATCCCGGAGATTCCTCAAAATGAACCGGATGCTTCCGGGAGGTCTGTGCCTGCTCATGCTGGGATTATTCACAGCAGGGATTCCAGGCGTCATTGCCGCCGAACCGTCCGAAATCACACCGGCCGGTCAGGGTGCAGGGAAAGAGCGGTATCCCGGCCCCCCCCTCCCGGATATTGATACCCGGATATACAGCATCGATGCCTGTCTCAGGATTGCAGACCAGATTTCTCCGGAAATGATGATTCAACGCCTCAAGGTTGCCGAGAGCCAGGCGTTGCTGGCCCAGGCCAAGTCGGCATCCTTCCTGCCTGAATTCACTGGACGGTTTATCCTGGGTCCGGCTCCCGGCCAAGAAGTAATCCGGGTACCAGATGCGACAAATCCGGCATGCTCCGACCCGAATGATCCCAACTGTCCTACAGTAAAGGTGGAAAAATCCAAGGCACTGGACAAGTTGGGACCCTTTATCCGCTTTGACCTGAATTTTGTCCAACCGGTTTACACGTGGGGCAAGCTGGAGGCGGCGCGGTCGCTTGCCACATCCGGTATCCGCAACTCCCAGCTGGAGTTGACTGAAAAGCGGGCGGAGATCCGCAAACGAATCCGGGAGCTATACTGGGGACTTCTGGCTTCGGAAGATGGTATTGATCTGATCGCTGATGTCGAAAAGCAGCTCGCATCTACCCGTGATACAATTCGCCAGAAGGTTGAAGACGGTGATGAGGACGTTACCCTGACGGATCTTTACCGGGTTGAGATTTTCCTTGGCCAGCTCCGGATGCAGCTTGAGAAGATACACTCCCAGCGGGATCTTGCCAGAACGACTCTGGCGGTGATGCTCGGGCTCGACCCTGAGGATGAATTCCGGCTTGCAGGAGAGGACCTGGAGCCGGTCGTAATCGATCTTGACCCAGTGACCTTTTATGAGGATTCGGCAGCGGTGAACCATTTTAATGCCCGCAAAGTGGGCGTTGGCGTGGATGCCCGCCGTGCACAGTTGGACACGATTGCATCCTGGCGCAAGCCGGATGTCTTCATAGCGGGGCAGGGATTTGCGGCCTATGCACCCCGCCGGGAAGTCCAATCCATTTTTTCAGGGGACTATTTCCGTTCGGTTGGTGGGGGCGTCGTCATCGGACTGAATTTCGAGTTCAATGCCTGGATGCAGAAAGCCAAGCGCGACGAAGTGCTTGCACAATATGAACAGGCGCGGATTGGGCAGGAAGCCGCGATCATGGGACTGCGGGTACAGGCCCGGCAGGCATACTACGAAATGGTACGCGCTCAGAAGACTGTTGAGGCGCTCAGGGATGCCAACCAATCCAGCCGGAAATGGTTTCGCTCAGCCAGCCTCAACTACAGTGTTAGCGTGGAAACAACAGACAATCTTCTTATTGCCTATCAGAACTATCTGCAGACACGGGGCGCGTTCCTTAATGCGTTGTTTGAAAACAACAAGGCCTGGGCTGAACTCATGCAGGCTTCGGGCCTGGAGGATCTCGATTGATGAAACTGCTTCGCTTGGCGCTGGTTGTATCCCTTGCACTGCCGATAGTTTCCTACGCTGCGCCAGCGGGCGATCCGCTCACTCTGATCCAGTCGCGCGACAAGGAGATCCGGGAATACCTAGCGCAGCGTAAACTACCGCTTCCCCACAAGGACAAGGAGCCCCTGAAAGTCATGCTGAATGACATGTTTGACTATCAACGGATTGCTCTCGACGCTCTCGGCGCCCGGAATCAGAAAGCCGCCACCAAGAGTGAAATGGACGAATTCCTGAAGCTCTTTCAGGAAGTGACAGTCAATAATTCGGTTTCCGACAAGGCGCTGGAATATTATTCTGGTGGCCGGATCCAGTACAAGAAGCCGGAGGCTGTTGGGCGGCGAACGCTGGTTTCCGCTCGAATTACCTACAAGGGCGAGGAAATCCGCCTCGACTACTTCTTTGAGCCAGATGAGAAAAAGGGCTGGAAGATCGTCGATTACTCGGTTGACGATGCTTCTCTTGTGGATACCTACCGGGTCAGTTTCACGAAAATTATCAAGGATCACGGGTTTGGGGAGCTGATAAAACGGCTCCGGAACCGGCGTGACAATCCTGATGGGGAGAGCAAGGTCGGCGGCGCATCAAAGCTATGAGCCTGATCCCGATTTGACCGGCCATCGGCGATCCGCTTAACTGCGTCCGACTGAATGGCCATTCATTCTGGGCCATGAAAGGCGGACTTTACCAATGGCTACTCTCCGCGAGAAGATCGCTCTGCTCGAAGCGAAACGCACAGATACTCTGCTCCTTGGCGGGGAAGACAAAATCCAGAAGCAGCACGAGCGGGGAAAGCTCACCTGCCGGGAACGGCTGGAACTTTTGCTGGATCCGGGCTCCTTTATGGAGATCGGTCGGCTGGGGATTCATCACGGTGACGGTAAGGCCCGTTCTCCGGCAGACGGCTGCGTTACCGGTTTCGGTACGGTGAACGGGCGCAAGATCGCGGTGGCCGCTTATGACTTCACAGTCTTTGGTGGCTCAATCGGTGAAGTTTCCGAGGAAAAGATGGCCCGTCTCCGTGAGATGGTGCTTCGCTGGCGTATTCCGATTGTCTGGCTGATTGACTCGGCAGGGGCCCGGATCGGTGGGGGAAGCCACGACCGCGAAGCTTCGCGATTCGCCGGCACCGGCTATCTGTTTCGTGAACAGGCAGTACTTTCCGGAGTCATTCCACAGGTTTGCGCCATGGTCGGTCCAGGTGCAGCCGGGACTGCCTACATTCCGGGCCTCGCGGATTTCGTTCCAATGGTAAAGGGCACGTCCAGTATGGCGCTTGCAGGACCGTATCTTGTGAAGGCAGCTGTAGGAGAGGAAATTTCCGAGCAGGACCTCGGTGGTTCCCACATCCATACTGAGATTTCTGGAAACGCGGACCTTGAGGTCGCGAGTGACAAAGAGTGCATTGAGAAGATCAAACAGTATCTTTCCTATTTTCCTGACAACTGCGAAGCGATCCCCCCAGTGGTGCCCTTCAGTGGACCAGTGGGACCGATTGATGACCGTATTCTCGATGTGATCCCCGATAACCCCAAACGTGCATACGATGTGCATAAGATCATCAACTTCCTCGCCGACGAGAACTCCTTTTTTGAGATCAAGCCCAAATGGGCACGCAATATCTGTGTCGGTTTTGCCAGAATGGGTGGCCGTCCGGTTGGAATGATTGCGAATAATCCGATGTTCCTCGGCGGTGCTCTGGACATGAATGCGGCGGACAAGGCCGCCAGGTTTGTTTGGCTCTGTGACGCATTTTCGATCCCGCTGGTCTTTCTCCAAGACACCCCTGGCTTTGTGGTGGGTTCGAAGGTTGAGCAGTCGGGGATCATCCGCCACGGTGCGAAAATGTTGCACGCTGTTTCGACGGCTACCGTTCCCAAAGTCACGGTTCTTCTGCGTAAGTGCTATGGAGCCGGATACTATGTAATGAACGGTGCGGCGTATGAGCCCGACCAGATTTTTGCGTGGCCCCTAGCGGAGATTTCTGTGATGGGGCCGGAAGGAATGGTGGCCATTTTCGGCCGGAAGATGCTGGAGAACCTTCCTGAGGACAAGCGGACAGAAACAGCCAAGGGTATGGCTGACAAGATTCGTGAAACGATTGATCCGTACGTGGCCGCCGGCTGGGGTATGCTTGATGATGTCATTGACCCCCGGGAAACTCGCCAGCGTGTCGTGCAGGCACTGTTCTATTCCGAGACCAAGCGGATGTTACGGCCGTACCGAAAACATGGGGTTTATCCGGTTTAGCTGCTGTTTTAAGTGGCTCGGGGTTGATAATGTCTACCTGCCGCCGGGGGCATGGGCGTACTATTGTTGCAAACAGTTGACGCAGTGAGCATTGGCTGACCTGGGCGTCCGTAATAGGATCGTTGTGTCAATACGCTAACCGGGTGTAGCCGGACCGGGAGCAGGCATGGTTGGGAAAACCATTCTCGTCGTTGATGATGATCTGGAAACCCGAAACATGGTTCGGGAAATGCTGGAAGGGCAGGGCTTTATCGTGGATACAGCCATTGACGGTGTTGAAGCCCTGAACAAACTCGATTCCACAAAATATGATCTGGTTCTGATGGATCTGGCCATGCCCCGCATGGACGGAATCGCGGCTACCCGCGAAATCCGGGCCCGCCCTTATGGTGATGGACTACCGGTCGTGGCAATTTCCGCCCATACGTCCGGTGCGGCGGAGGAAGAGGCTTTCGAAGCCGGAATGGATGGCTACCTCCGGAAGCCGTTTACCCGCGAACACATCATGATCGAGATCACTCGCCAGTTTGAGGAGTGATCCGGCCCAGTTGTCCCCGTCTGACCGCATGCTACATACAGACTCACGGCAGCCGGAAGTGTCTTGTGGCCTGCCAGAAGGGTGAAAACCGTCCCGGCGGTTCTCCCGGCACGGAAAACTGAAAATGGAACAGGCAACGAGACAGCAGGTCGTTGATATTGCGCGCCGTGTGCTCGGTGATGATCGGGTAGATCTCATCATGAATGCACCGTTCAACGATCTTGGCTTTGGATATGATCAGTTCGGAATGGAACGTGAATCCATTTTGTTTGGTTACCTGTTGACCCGCCCTTGGTACAACAACTGGTTTAGGGTGGAGAGTTCAGGGCACGAAAACCTTCCGGCATCCGGAAGATCCATGATCGTTCCGAACCATTCGGGAGTGCTTCCGATCGACGGATTGCTTATTTACGCGGACATTCTTGAAAAGGCCCCGCATCCCCGGCTCATGCGTGGGATTATCGAAAAAGTATTTTCGGGCATTCCCGGTATCGGTACCTTTATGCAGCGTTGTGGCCAGGTTACTGGTACCAAATATAATTTTGAGCAGCTCCTCAAAGCAGAGGAGCTTGTGACAGTTTTTCCGGAAGGAGCCAAGGGGCCAGGCAAGCCATTCAGGGACAGGTACAAGCTGGTCAACTTCAATGTTGGATTCGTGGAGTTATCCATACAGCACCGGGTGCCGATTATTCCGACGTCGGTGATTGGTGGCGAAGAACAGTATCCGATGCTCTACGACATCAAGCCATTGGCCAAAGCTATTGGCATGCCGTATTTCCCCGTTCTCCCCCAGCTTTTTTTGCTTCCACCACCACTGTGGCTGTTGCCCCTCCCGACGAAATATAGGATCCGTTATGGGGAGCCGATTGAGCTGTTTCGTGAGTATCCTGAGCATGCGACTGAAGATCCTGAGCTCATGCGCCGGCTTGCCCGGGAGGTTCAGGATACAGTTCAGGGCATGGTGAATGAGGATCTTGCGAAGCGGAAAAGTATCTGGTCGGGCTGACGCGGATTAGCCCGGAATCAGAAAACATGGAGTTGATGCATGGCAGGAATCCTTGATCGCTTCATCATCGGCCCGCTGACCGGGGAACATGAAACCGAGCGTTATGTGATCAGTATTAATGCGCCGGCGGATGATGTCTTTAATGTCATCACCAGCTACGGTGCGCTTCGTTCCGCTTTGGGAGTTGGGCAGGTCGAGGACCGGGGCGGAATGGTTTCAGCATCGCGACTGGGATACAGGTTCACTTTTCCGGACCGAGAGGGCATGGAAAAGGGCGATGAAATCGTTCTGCAGCCACTCTTCCCAGGGCTTGTGGTGGGACTTAAGGTTGCGAAGGTGGATGAAGGCCGCCGCCTGCGGCTCCGCTATGTTGAAGGCCCCCTTGCTGGAAAGCTGACATGGAATCTGGATCCCGATCCTGATAGCGAAGAAAGAACTCTGCTACAGTTTGTGGTCAATTGTTCAATCGAAGATCCGTGGTTCCGGATATTGTGGACATTTTTCTTCCAGTGGATTCATTATTTCGTCATTGGACTGATGCTGCTTGAGATACGACGGGCATCTGAATCAGCACAGGGTAGAAGTCAGGCTTCGGACGTCATTGCCTGACGGTTTTACCAGATCAGCACAAGGGCATTTGCCAGCATGTGAAAGACCAATGAACTGGCAAGGTGACCGGTTCGTTGCCGCAGTTCTCCCATGATCAGGCCTGGTATCACGGTGAGCAGGCCGGCTGGATTCATGAAAGAAATAACGTGAGTCAGGCCGAAAAGTGAAGCCTGGATTAGGTTGGCATTTCGGGGGGGAGTCCCAGTTCCCAGCAGTCGTTGCTGGACGTAGCCACGAAAAAAGAACTCCTCAACCAGAGGATACAAGATCACTGACGAAACGGCGGTGCCAGATATGAGCCTGGTGTAGTCGGGTTCCTGCATTGTTCCGACCCATGGAAAGTGGTTCCCGCTCAGACTCCAGAGCAATATGAAAAGCGAACATGCCAGCAAGCCAGCTATCAGTCCGGTCGTGGCTGCTTGCTTCGGATTTCCGGCTCCCATCAGGAAGGTGACGGAAAGGCCTGTATTACGTTCCCAATAAAGCGGCGCGTATAGGAGGACAGCGTACCCCAGAACTGTGCCAATTGTATCGAATCCGAAAACTCTGGCACTGAAGGCACACCAGAGCAGGCCGATACTCTTTGCAACATCAGCCGGAATGACAGGCGGGTTTTTCATCAGGCTCCGTATATGCCATTTACCCCGTCTTCATAGAAAGTTGTAGACTTGGTAGTTCCCACGGCCGGGAATTATTAATAGTAGATGAACCGGGATCAGGACTACTCATTTGAGTGAATCATCGGAAAAGAAGCCGGAAGACGGCAATGGTGAGGGGGTAGGCACCGGACGTCCTGCAGTAGGCAGTCCGGCTGATGGTGGGCCGGAATGGATGGTAGATCCGGCTCCTCTTTCCGAAAAATCCGAAGAACCTTCTGCGCCAGAAGATGATGATCTGCCTCCGGCCCGGGAGGCGGAAACCCTTGGCCACCTGGAAGACCCGGCCGTTATACACCGGCGCAACCTTATCCGGTATGTGCTTGCAGGTTTGATCCTGGTGCTCGCGCTTGCCAGCGGGTCGCTGCTATTTGTGTATCTGCATATGTCCAGGGGATTGCCGAAGCTCGATGCGCTTTCGTCCTATCGACCCTATCTTTCTGTCGAGATTGAGGACCGGAACGGGAGCGTTATCTGGGAGATATGGAAAGAACGGCGGAAGCTGGTTCCCTATGAGCAAATTCCAAGGAGGGTGATCAACGCATTTCAGGCAGCTGAAGACTCGTCATTTTTTGAGCATGGTGGAATTGATATCTGGGCTATCGCCCGCGCAGCCATTAAGAACTTTCTTGCCGGGGGAGTAAAACAGGGAGCGTCAACCATCACTCAGCAGGTGGCAAAAACCTTCCTGCTCAGCAATGAGAGAAGCATTGAGCGCAAGATCAAGGAAGCGATCCTCGCATACCGGATCGAGCGGAATTTCTCCAAAGAAGAAATCCTGTACCTTTATCTGAACCAGATTTTTCTCGGAAATGGCTCCTATGGTGTGAAGGTCGCAGCGGAGACCTATTTCCACAAGGATCTTGATGAATTGACCCTTGCGGAAGCGGCCATGTTGGCCGGACTCCCCAAGGCTCCAACGAATCTCAATCCGATCGTAAACTACAAGGGAGCTATTGAGCGGCAGAGATATGTTCTTCAGCAGATGCTCGACAACCGGATGATCACCCGGGAAGAGTTCGCAGAATCCCTTTCGGAAGAAGTCAGGGTGTACCCACAGCCGAAATTCCATTCTGATTACCCGCATCTTTCCTACGCCATGGAAGAGGTTCGGCTGGACCTTATTGCCCGGCTTGGTGAAGAGCGCCTTTTCACGTCGGGGCTCCGGGTTCGCACAACCATCGATAACGAGATGCAGAAGCACGCTTATGGTGCTCTTCGGGGGGGGATCGAGCGTGCTGACAAGATGTCAGGCTGGCGAGGGCCGCTTCGAAAGGTTGCCCGGAATGCCTTGCAGGGCGAGCTGACAGCGGTTGGTGCTGCCAATGGACTTGGCCCTGGGATAGTTCCGGAGCGTTCTGGAAAATATCAGGCGGTTGTGCTGGCGGTTGGAATGATAAAGCGCACAACTGACCGGATGAAGGGGGTTCCGGAAAAGGGGGTTCTAGTCGGGCTTTCTCCGGAGCTGACCGGGGTAGTCACGCTTGCGGAAATGGATTGGGCTATCCCGCATAATCCCATCGTTGGCCCCATAGGCAAGAAAATCACCGATCCGGGCCAGGCCTTGTCACCAGGTGATGTAGTATCGGTGAGGATGGTCGATGCCGAGCCGGCCCAGTTGGAATTTGCGAATCGGCCGGAGGAATTTCAAAAGCCGAATCTCCAACTGAGCCTTGAACAGGAGCCTGAAATCCAAGCTGCCATTGTCGTAGTTGATCCGTTTACCGGGGACATCCGGGCAGAGGTCGGTGGCTACAGTTTTGAGAAGAGCAGTTTCAACCGTGTGTCCCAGGCTCTTCGCCAACCTGGAAGCGCCTTCAAGCCGTTCATTTATTCGCTTGCCATTGAAAACGGTTACACCCAGGTGACCAAGGTCTTTGATACAGCGGTCGTGCTGCCCGGTGCCCGGCAGGAAGAGTATTGGATGCCCAAGAACCACGATGACGCCTTTCTGGGCGAGATTACCCTTCGGCGGGCATTGGCACTTTCAGTCAATACGATCGCAGTCAAGCTGGCGCTGGATGAAAAGGTCGGAGTCGCCAGTGCCCGGGAATTCGTTGCGAAGCTTGGTTTCCAGTCGGAGATGCCAAAAGACTACACCATTGCCCTCGGAACGGCTCCAGTGACTCCACTGGAAATGGCCCGCGCCTTCTCGATGTTCCCAAACGGAGGGTATCGCGTCTCTGGCCGCCTTGCAGTCGAAGGTACTGATGGCACAGGGGAAAATCTTTTCCGGGAACCGTCCCGGTATGTTGGCAAACCAGAGGCCGCGGGGAGCGGAGCCAGCCGGCTTATATCCCCACAGGCAGCTTACATTATGACCTCCATGCTTGGAGCCGTGATCACGGAAGGCACGGGAGGCCGGGCTGCAGCTTATGGCCGGCCAGCCGGGGGGAAAACGGGCACATCAAGTGACAGCAGAGATGCGTGGTTCATAGGTTTCAATCCGGGCTTGGTGTGTGCCGTATGGTTCGGTTTTGACGATAACAGGAGTCTTGGGCGGGCAGCTTCGGGTGGCCTGCTTGCCGCACCGACATGGCTTGATTTCATGCAACGGGTATCTGCGTCAGCGGAGCCGGAAGATTTTGCCGTGCCGGACGATATCATTTTTGTTCGCGTTGATCCGAGAACGGGCCGCCGTATCCCGGACCCCCTTGTTGACGACTATTATTCCGGAGGTGGAAGCGGTCCCCCGCCCACCGAATCCAAGGGGGCGAAGGCCATCTCATTGGAAGGGAAACTGGTTCCCTTTATTCGCGGAACTGAACCGGTGCGCGAAGAAGACCCGCAACTTTCCGCCAAGGGCTCGCAATCTCTGTATGAAGGACTCGAGCCGGACGAAGAGCAGTCACCGGGTGATGTGCAGACCGGAACTGGGGAAGACGAAATACCCAAAGACTAAGCATGTGGCAGGGGCAACCCGAAAATTGGTGGCACGGCCCGTGGAGTCTGTATAGTCTGTTCGGGGCGATATGGCAGAAACGTTGACAGATTCCTTTCATCGCAGGATCCGTTATCTGCGTATTTCAGTTACGGACAGGTGCAACCTCAGGTGTAGCTATTGCATGCCCGAGGAAGGGCTGGCCTGGAAAGAACGGGCTGAACTTCTTGCCTATGAAGAGTGGGTGCGTATTGTCCGTGCAACCGTGCCGCTAGGCATTGAGAAAATCAGGGTTACTGGTGGAGAACCCTTGGTTCGCAATGGAATTACCGACTTCCTCGCGATGTTAAGTCGGATCGACGGCCTTAAAGATGTCACGCTTACAACCAATGGTGTCCTTTTGGCTCCGCTCGCCGATACAATCCGGAAAAATGGTGTCCGGCGGATCAATATCAGTCTAGATACTTTCCGTCCTGAAACCTTTTACCGGATCAGCAAACGTAATGATCTCAACAGAGTAATTGATGGCATACGGGCTGCAATTGAAGCTGGTTTTGATCCAGTAAAGATCAACTGCGTTGTCCTGCCCGGAGTCAATGACGACGAAGTGATGGATTTTGTCGAATGGACAACCCGTGAGCGGGTGATGGTCCGTTTTATCGAGAACATGCCCTTGTCAGATCAGTACAGCGGGGTCGAAACACTGGGGGCAACCATCCCGTCTTCTGAACTGGTACGACGGATCAAGTTGGAATATCCGTTTGATCGGTCTCCACTGGAGGGTTCGAAAGGAAACAACTTCCTTTACCGTGTGGCTGGTGCACCTGGAAGTGTAGAATTCATATCTGCTGTCAGCCACAGTTTTTGTGAGCATTGTGACCGCTTACGTCTGACCGCGGATGGGCAGCTCAGGTGGTGTCTATTCGATAATTCCGAATGCGATCTGAGGGCGATTGTCCGGAATCCACTGAAAACGGATGAAGATATTCTCAGGATTTTTCAGAGGATTACCCGCGAAAAGCCCGAGGCACATCAGATTGGAGAATATCTGGAAGCCCCGTCTAACAGGTACATGTCATCAATCGGCGGGTAAATGCTGCATCTAGAGTAGCCTCTGTTCATTCCGGAAATCGTGTATATATTCCTCCGTGTGGTGCCTGTTGATAGCGGGTGGAGGTTTTTGTGATTCAGGTTGCATCGGGCGTGAGGCGCGACCTCTCAGGCGACAGGCTGGTAAAGGGCGTTCTGGATGATGGGGCTTTCCGTTTTGTTGCCGGGCGGCTCACCGATTCCGTGCGACGCGCTTGTACGGTACATGGACTTTCGGGGCCGAGAGCCCGTCTTTTGTCGGATGCTCTGGTTAGCACGGCGATACTGGCGTCGCCGATCAAGCGGCAGGAAAAATATTCACTCTCTGTGCACGGCAAGGGACTGATGAAATCCCTGAATGCGGATATAGACTTCCACGGTAATATGCGGGGTTACATTCGGACAGCTCCTGAGATTGATTGGCCGGCCGATGTGACGATGGCGGACTTTCTGGCTCCGCCAGGAGTCATGCAGATCACTCGTTCTCTTCCTGACCGGATTCTTTACCAGGGTATTACTGAATTCCGGCTGGGGGATATTGGCGCTGATATCGCTCTTCATGTCTCGACATCCGACCAGGTTGAGACGGAAGTCAGAACCATGGTGATGGCTGGAAGGGAAGGGCCCATTGCCGGTGGCTTAGCCATACAGGCACTTCCAGGGACCTCACTGGATCTGTTTATTCCCATGCGTGCGAAACTGGATGCATTTGAACGGGAGGGCTGGCCGCCAGCGCTGATAGAGGCACCTGAACGATTCGTGGAGGAGATTTTGGGTGATTTCAACCCGTATATCCTGGAAATTTCACCGGTGCAGTACCGCTGCAACTGCTCCCGGGAACGGGTCGAGAGCATTTTCCAGCAGATGAATGCGGAAGATATAGCGTCGCTGCTCGAACCGGATGGGTCAGCTGTGGCAAGTTGCCACTGGTGTAATGCGGAATACTACTTTGCGCCTGAGGAGATGCGTAAATACGCGGTACCGGTGGTAACAAGCGGCCGTTCAGAGGAGGCCCCGAATTGATCGTAAAATCCGGAAACCGGGTTCCAAAGGTAATCAATTTCGACCTGGACGGTACGGTCGTGAATGTTGAAAAACGGTTCCATCGTGCCTTGAATCGTGCACGGCTGGAGATGGGACTCCCGGAAGTCGGATTGGGCGATTTCAGCCACCGTTACAGGACTGGAAGACTTTCCCGCGATCTGCTTCCAGAGAATGTGGAGCCGTTCTGGCGGATGTTCCTCGACCGGTTCTGTTTCGATCCGGGTGATCATCTGGGAGAACCTTTTCCGGGTGTGACTGAATCGCTTGACCGCATCCGTGGGGCCGGCATCAGGACAGCAATCATTACAAACCGGTCGGCTGACAGTTCTCACGTTCATGCAGAGCTTGAGACCCTGGGAATACATCATCATTTTGATCTTGTTCTCTCGCAGGGGAGTTTCAATTTTCGGGAGGGGAATCAGCAGGCATCCTGGTGCAAGTCATCGATGATCCGCCATTCGGCGGGAGTCTTTGGGGTCAGGACTGACGAAATGGCTATGGTGGGAGATCTTGCGAGTGATATCACCAGTGCACGTACTGCGGGATGCAAATGGGCTGTGGCTGTGAAGAGTGGCGGCTCACCTGTAGAGGAACTAGAGATCGCCAATCCAGATGTCATTCTGGAGTCGATCGTCGATATCCCCGCCCATTTTGGCTTTTGATCCTCTCGTCATCTGCGGTATAGGGCGTGTCCCTTGTTATAGCCATATGGCTGCAGCTTGACGCAATCGTATAAAAGGTTTTTAATTCTTTAAGGTCTCAGAAATACTAGGGAAAGGGCATCTTACGATCGTGACTCAGATTGCATTGCTTCAGACAGACCTCACGATTGCAGGTGTCGGCCTCGAAGTCACCCGTTACGGGCTTTCAAGTCCTGAGCGCGATACGGTTGTGGGGGCGCTCGGAAAATCCGAGATCCTGATCTGTGACATGAACCTGTTGCGGGAGGATTCCTATCGCCTTCTAATGGACATACGGCCGGAATTGAATGAGGCGATCTCAAGCGGCGCAAGGCTGATCTGTCTGACCACGCGGCCGACCATACGGACGTCGGCTGGCGCCCAAAACGTATACAGCTGGATTCCGTTTATAGGGGATACGGTTACGGCCCAGGATGATCTGGTTACGAAAGTGGTAAGCGCTCCGAAGAATACGGGGCCGGCATTGCCGGATGCGGTAATGTCCAGCCTTTTTGCAACGCGCGCCTTTGTCCCAGGCTCCTTAGGCGAGGCAGTGCCATTTCTTGTCTCCGAGGACCAGACTCCGGTTGGAATTATCAGGAAGCAGGGTTCCGGTTTCGTGATGCTGCTCCCGCAGTCTGAGGACAAACGGGCCCTCCTGTCGGCGGTGATTGAATGGGCAAAGGATCCTGGAGCTGTTTCTGGCATGTCAGGGGATGAAGAAGTTGCCCTGGCGGCAGATCTGGATGCGGGATCGACTACAACAGAAGATGTTGTGGATCTGGGGGCACCCGCCGGAGAATCAGTCGAAGCCTCTTCTGCGGCTGACCTGTCAGTTGAGCTTGTGGGTGAATCCGAGGGTGAAAATGTAATGGATCTGGGGCAGCCCTCGGATCTGTCCCCGGCCGCTGAAACCGGACAGCCTTCCGGTGCTACCGCCGTGGCTCCAGACGAAGATGTGTTCAGCCGCCGGTTGAATTCCGAACTGGACGAGCCCGCTGGAGGTATGGCTCCCGTAGTTTCTCCGGAGGTTTCCGTGCCGCTCAGCGCGGAATCCGAGGAGTTCGATAAGGCATTTGATCTCAATAGCCCAGATCCGTTCAGGACAACGGATATCGGTAACTGGCCTGAACCTGGCCCGGCCTCTTTATCTGGTGAAAAACCGGTGCCGGTGGACGCGCCTCCGCAGTCTGCACCCGTAGCTGTGGAGCAGGTGATCGAGGCGGAAGTTCCGGCGTCGTCTGAAGGCGATAAGGCGAGTTCTGACGTATTACAGGTGGAGGAGCCAGAAGTCGTGCAGGCCCTTCCCCCTGCCGCCGGGGCTCCAATGAATGCAGCCGCGAGTCCGGACTGGCTGGATGAGTTTCACACATCAGTTCCCGGAATTGGCGAGATTGTTGCCCGCCAGCGAGAGATACTGGACCAGATCAAGGTGCTGGAAACCGAAAACGTCGAACTGCAGTCGCGGAAGGCAAGGGTGGATTCGTGGCTGGCGCTCGTAACAGGGGACCCGGAGAGTTTCCACCGGGCTATCCGGAATTTTTTCTCGAGTATCCTCAGTACCTCCGCTGAAATCACCGGACAGGGACTCATCACGGCTGACGCAGGGATCGGTAAATTCCTCATTCTTCCTGTTGCCAGCGAGTCGCTGGTTAAAGCCGATGTAGGGCGGCTGCTCCTTCATGCGCTGGCCGACGCGGATGTCCAGACCAAGGGTGTCATTGTGGTCAACCAGGAGCGTGACCGGAATGCGCTCCAGAGATCCCCAATCGATCCGGATCTCGGGGAACTGGCCCGCAAGCGGGATTTCGCGGTGATACCTTCCGTGCTGCTCTACCGAGTGGCGGTACAACATACGCTGGATGCCGATCCTCCAAACGTGATTGATATTGTCCAGCAGATTTATTCCAGCGCGGGTACAATCACGGTTCTCAGGTAGCCGGTTTCCCGGTAAACGCCGTCCAATCTTTCACGAGTTTCACGAGGCCGGGCGTGATGTTTTTCACGGCCCCGCGGATGTTTACCGGGTTCATCCAGGAAAACGGGTTCAGAAGCCGCCGCGGATCCAGCAGGCGGCAGTCCAGCTGGCTGACTTCCACGGTGAATGCTGTCGTTCCGAATTCCGCCTCCAGCCAGTCGTCCAGGTCGCCGATGGCCGGGTAGAGGTGGCCGCCTGAAGAATCTTGTAGGGGGTTTTGCGTACGGTTTCGGCCAGTCCTTTTGCCAGGCTGATGTAGTAATTACGTCTCGGATTGGGCTTGCGGGTATGTCCCCACGGATAGAGAAGCATGTTGCCGAAACTGTGGAACCCGAGAGAAAGGGCTGGCTTCACCTGCTGGACCATTCCCCGGAGTATCCGGGTTTCCGGCTCCGAGAAGGGCCGCTCGCCCGAATAGTACGGTGACCACTTGAGGCCGGAGCCGGAGAGGGGGTTAAGCCACTTTTTCCCGCCGACAACGGGGAAATTGCGGTTCAGGTCCACACCCCTGCTGTTCCACCGCTGCCAGGCGGCATGACCGGACACGAGACGGGAAGTATTCGCGGCGAGCCCGTCCGGGTTCAGGACCGGAAGGATGACGAGCCGGACTTGATCCAGAATGGCTTCGCCGTCGCGGTTGCCGGGGGTCGTCAGGGTTTCGACGAAATCAAAAAGCGCCTCGGAGCCGACCAGTTCGAGCCCGTGGATCAGAGCCGTCAGCAGAACCACTGGACGGTCTGGACTGCCGGTTTCAAAAGAGTAGATCGGGCGGCCCTCGACAGAATGGCCTGCCACAGTCTCGCGGGCATTCGCCCGGCTTGCGAGCCCGCGCCAGGCTTCCTCGAAAGCGCCGCCTTCACGGTAAGGTCCGAAATGTGAGGGAACTGTCCCCATTGCCGGATCATTAATGACAACCTTGTGACGACGTTGCAACGGATTTGAGACACGGGTTTTAATTGTTACAATTGGTGCTGGTCTGGTTATCGCTCCTGAAATCCTTCCGGAAGGGTCCTGACATGAATATTCACACTGGTCTCGACAGTCTCGTCGGCGTGATCGCCGGCATCCAGCAGAAGGGGCTGAAGCCGAAGGCCGATACCACGGGCTGGCTGGACCGGTATCTGAACCGTAGTATCGAGGAGCTGTTTCCCGCTCCAGTCGCCGAACCGGCCGTCCGGGCGGGAAAGTCCCGGAAGATTCTCGGCCTCAACTACCAGACACTTGAGTTCCAGAGCGACCATCTGCCGCTCGTTACCGAGGCCCACGACGATTACCGCAACCATCACGGACCGCTCCACACGTTTAAGGCACGGCGGATCAGCCGTGAGGGCACCTCGCCAAGGCGCGCCGTGATTCACGTGCACGGGCTCATGGAACCCGGCCAGATACTCGAAGACCTCATCGTCGGGCCGCTCATGACGAATGCCCTGGACTGCGATGTCTACCATTTCCAGCTTCCGCACCACGGGGCGCGGCAGATTCGCCACTCCCGGTATGACGGGTCCCTTTTTGTGACTGCGGACCTCATGCAGACGTTCGAGGCCCTGCGGCAGTCGGTGACGGATGCGCGGACTGTTCTCCAGTACCTCCTCAACCTGGATACCTATGACGAGATCGGCATGACGGGAATCAGCCTGGGCGGTGTCATCACGAAAATGGTGGTCAGCGTTGATGACCGGCTCTCCTGGGCCGTGCCGATGATCGGGAGCCTCGACTTTCCGGATGTGATCGCCCGGGCTCCCATCCTGGAGCAGGTCCGTAAAGAGCTCGCGGAGTTCGGCATCTCGCCGGAACGGGTGAAGGAACTCATGGATCTCGTGGGATTCACGCGGCTGGAGCCCCGCATTCCCCGCAACCGGATCATCGTCGTGGCGGCGGAGGAGGACCTTATTGTCCGCTCCGATGCCATGCGCCGCCAGCTTGATCGCTGGACCGGTGTCCAGGAGTTCTGGATTCCCGGTGGACACCTAACCTCGCTGTTCCGCCTGCCGGGGGCGTTGCCGGAACTCCGCCGCCGGATTGACATGATGGGCCGTGCCGCTGCCTAGCGCAGTTCGACTCCCTCCATCATCTTGCCGGTATCAATGCCGGTATCCACCGCCTGCACCTTCGCGTAGTCGGGCAAAGCAATGAGCGCAGGATCAATGGACTTCATCCGGTCCCGGAGCCGGGTAATGACGCCTGGCAGGACCGTTTCGGTCATCCAGTCGGCGCCCGTGTCCAGGACCGCATTGCCGATCTCGAAGTAGAGCTGGTAGGTGACCTTTGTTCGTTTCCCCTTTGCGTCCGGGAAGGGTGAGAGATCCCAGCTTCCATAGGTTTCCTTCAGGTTGCCTTCGGTCTGCTGCCAGTCGATGTGGTAGAGGCGCGGGTTGTGAGCCATGCGAAGAATTGTCCAGTAGCGCACGGGTAGCGGTTTCACCTCGTACTGGAGGCGGATATCCGCCTTGTTCCCCTCCACGCGCACAATATCGCTTTCCCAGACAAGCGGCATGTAGTGCTTGTAGGTCGCATACTCCGTTACGACCTTCCACACATCCTCGACTGGCGCATCCACCACACCTATCACCTTGCCGAGGCGCGAGGTCATCCCCGTGATTGGAAGCGCGGAAACAAAAAGTTTTCCGCGGTCCAGGTCTTCATGGAAGCCGGGTTGCTGTTCCGGAATGCGGTTGTGGTCGATGGATTTTGCGCACCCGCCGGTGAGGAGTGCGGCCAGTGCGAGAGCGTGGAGATACCGTTTCATGGAATGACTCCTGTTTTGCCTTGTCCCAATCAGTATGCGCCGGGCGGAGCCAGCCGTGAAGGGCTTTATTTCCCGATACAGAATTCACTGAAGATTTTTCCGAGCACGTCCTCCGTGGTGGTTTCGCCCGTCAGCTCCCCCAGGGCGTCTAGTGCCCGCTGAAGCTGGACGGCGGCGATTTCCGGCGTCACCCCGCGCCGCATGAGTGAGGCCGATTCACCAAGGCAGTCTGATACTGTTTTGAGGGTGACCCGGTGCCGTTCCCGGACGATCACGAGGCCCTCGCCCGGTTCAAGGCCGCCGGTGGCCCGCGTCTGGATCGTCGTAACGAGTTCCGGGATACCCGCGCCCGATACGGTGCTCACGGAAAACCACGGGCTGCCTTCAGGCGGGGGTGGGCGGGAGCCCGGAAGGTCGCATTTGTTCCAGACGCCAATCCGGCGGTCCGGCTCAACGTCGCGAATCACTTCGCGGTCATCCCCGGTGAGGCCCGCCGCGGAGTCCACGACATGCAGCACAATGTCACCCGTGCCGATCGCGTCCCGGGACCGCTCGATCCCCCGGGCTTCCACGCCGGTGACGCCACTCCGGATTCCGGCGGTGTCCACAAGGCGCGCCGACAGTTTTCCGAGATTGCACCACTCCTCGATCCGGTCTCTCGTGGTCCCCGGCTCGTCGTGGACGATGGCGCGGTCTTCCCGGAGCAGCCGGTTGAACAGCGAGGATTTCCCGGCGTTCGGGCTCCCGGCAAGGATGATCCGGACGCCCTCGCTGATGACTTTCCCGAGACGGTAGGTGCGGATGAGCGCGTCCACTTCCGAGCGGAGGTTTTCCACATCGGCGGCCAGTACCGGCGGGGTTTCGTCCGCGCCCACGTCCTCGCTGAAATCAATGGAAACCTCCACGAGCGCTTTCCACCGGAGAATCCGGTCCCGCCAGGCGGTGTATTTCGCGCTGAGCTGACCGGTGAGTGCTTCGGCGGCAGACCTCCGGCCCTCCTCCGAACGGGCGTGGATCAGGTCCGCGACGGATTCGGCGCGGGCCAGGTCCATCTTCCGGTTCAGGAACGCCCGGAGTGTGAATTCGCCAGGACCCGCCCTGCGGGCCCCGAGGATGGTTATAGCGTCCAGGATGTCCATGAGCAGTGTCCAGTTCCCGTGGGCGTGGATCTCCGCCATGTCCTCGCCCGTAAAACTGTTGGGGGCGCGGAACACCACCAGCAGCACCTCGTCCAGTGTCCGTCCCGTTCCGGGGTGCATGATTTTCCTGAGCGCCATCACGTTCGGTTCACCCGGTTCCGCGCGCGAGAGCCTGCGCACGATCTCGAAGGCACGGGGGCCCGAAAGGCGCACGATCCCGATGGCCGAGGCGGCGGGCGCCGTGGCGATGGCGGCAATGGTGTCATGAGAAGGCGGAAGTTCCATCGCGGGCCGGAGCATACAACAAATCGGCCCGTTTTACGGCCAGACCGTTGAAACCCGGGGGCCGGGCGCGGTAAAGTCTTTCCAGTCTGCGAGGGCGTGGAATTTTTCGTGTTTTTCCGGGCCGTGGCCGGAGAAATGGCAGGTGACCAGTGCCGGAAAAAAACGGACGCCAGTTCGTCAAGGACATCCAGGACGGTGACCGGGTAACGGGGGTTTATCTCTGTGCCGAGGCGAGCCTGGCCCAGGCCCGGACCGGTCCCTATCTTCGCGTAAAACTCCAGGACCGCACCGGCAGCATCGAATGCCGGGTCTGGGATGACGCCGAGCGGATGACTGCCCGGTTCAAATCGGGCGATTACGTCCGGGTCGACGCCCTCGCCAATGAGTACAAGGGCGTGGTCCAGCTCAAGCTCAATGCCATTGACCGCGTTGACGACGCGGATGTCGATGCCTCTTTGTTCATGAAAACCACCCGTTGCGATGTCCCCTGGATGTGGAACCGCCTCCGGGAACTGGTGAACGGGATGAAAGACCCGCATCTCCGGGAGCTTCTGAACCGCCTGCTGGATAATGAGGATTTCGCCGCGAAGTTCCGGCAGGCGCCAGCAGCGATGGGCAACCATCATGCGTGGCTCGGCGGGCTGCTCGAACATACGCTGTCGCTCATCTACCTGCTGAAACGGATCGTGCCGCACTATCCGCAGGTGAACGAGGACCTCTGTATCGTCGGCGCGGTGATGCACGATATGGGCAAGGTCTGGGAATATTCGTGGGACCGCCGGCTGGAGATGACAGACTCCGGACGGCTCGTGGGCCATCTGGTGATGGCGGTCGGGAAGGTGAACGAGATCGCCTCCCAGATACCCGGCTTTCCTGAGCCGCTGAAGCTGGAATGCCAGCACCTGATCGCCGCCCACCACGGCCAGTACGAATTCGGGTCCCCGAAGCTGCCGCAGACACTGGAAGCGATGGTGCTTCATATGGCTGACAACCTGGATTCGAAGGTAAACCAGATGTCGGTGGCGCTGGAGGGTGACCCCGAGGCGGACGGCCGCTGGACTGAATACCAGCGCGCATTCCAGGGGCCCCTGTTCCGGGGCGACCGGGTGCGGGA
>CAZSFB010000007.1:0-4581 GCA_964606035.1 uncultured bacterium
GCCGTGGACATGGCGAAGGAAAAGCTCATCACCCCGGCCGAGGCCGTGCTGCGGGTGCAGCCCGAACAGCTCGACCAGCTGCTCCACCGGCGCTTCGACCCGAAGGCGCCCAAAAGCGTCATCGCCAAGGGGCTGAACGCCTCCCCCGGCGCGGCCGTGGGCAAGGTGGTGTTCTCGGCCGCCGACGCCCAGAAGATGAAGGATCTGGGGGAACCCGTAATCCTCGTCCGGATCGAGACTTCGCCGGAGGATATCGGCGGTATGACCGTCTCCGAGGGCATCCTCACCCAGCGCGGCGGCCGCACCTCGCACGCGGCCGTCGTGGCGAGAGGCATGGGCAAATGCTGTGTGGCAGGATGCTCGGCCATCGAGATCGACTACGCAAAGGCGCGGTTCGTGGCCCGCTCCGGCAGCAAGACCGTGGAGGTGAAGGAAGGCGACTGGCTGTCGCTGAACGGTTCCACAGGGGAAGTGATGCTGGGCAAGCTGGAGACGATGGAGCCGGAGCTTTCCGGTGACTTCCACGCCTTCATGAAATTCGTGGACAGGGAGCGGGTCCTGAAGGTCCGCACCAACGCTGATACCCCGGCCGACTCCGAGCAGGCCCGGCGGTTCGGGGCCGAGGGCATCGGCCTGTGCCGCACCGAGCACATGTTTTTCCAGGCGGACCGGATCCTCGCCATGCGCGAGATGATCCTCGCCGACGACCGGCAGGCCCGCGAGAACGCGCTCTCGAAACTGCTCCCGATGCAGCGGGGCGACTTCAAGGGGATCTTCCGGGCGATGGCGCCGCATCCGGTCACGATCCGGTTCCTCGATCCGCCGCTGCACGAATTCCTCCCGCACACGGATGCCGAAATCGAGCTGCTCGCGCAGGAGCTCGGCCAGCCGGTCTCCCGCGTGAAGGCGAAGGTGGAGAGTCTGCACGAGTTCAATCCCATGCTCGGTTTCCGCGGTTCCCGGCTCGCGGTGGTCTATCCTGAGATCTTCAACATGCAGACCCGCGCCGTGATCGAGGCCGCCATTGATCTCCTGCAGGAGGAGGGCCTCAAGGTCATCCCGGAGATCATGCTCCCGATCATCTCGGACGCGGGCGAGTTCGCCATGCTGAAGAAGAACGTGATCGACACGGCCCACGAGGTGAACCGCGAGCGCGGCACGAAGGTGCCCTTCCTCGTGGGAACGATGATCGAGCTGCCCCGGGCGGCGATCGTCGCGGACGAGATCGCCAAGGAGGCGGAGTTCTTCTCCTTCGGCACGAACGACCTCACCCAGACGACCATGGGGCTTTCCCGCGACGACGCGGGCCGGTTCCTGCCATCCTACGTGGAGAGCAACATCTACAAGTCGGACCCGTTCGTCACCATTGACCAGGACGGCGTGGGCCGGCTGATGAAGATCGCCTCGGAACTGGGCCGCAAGGTGCGCCCCGGCATCAAGCTCGGCATCTGCGGTGAGCACGGCGGTGACCCCGAGTCGGTGAAGTTCTGCCACCGGCTGGGGTTGAACTACGTTTCCTGCTCGCCGTTCCGGGTGCCGATCGCCCGGCTCGCCGCCGCCCAGGCAGCCATCGCCGACCGGCGAGGCGGCAAAGCGGCCGGCAAGAAGTAGCTCCTTCCGGGTACTTTGAGCAGACGGGCGGCCTCTGGAAAGGCCGCCCGTTTTGTCTTTTCAGCCATCCCGGCGGGACCGGCCGGACTTATTTCATTTTTTTCGCGGCGGCTCCGGCACTCTGTAAAGATCCAACCCTCACCAGCTCCGCTATCTTTAGACCCTTTGGGCAACTCCCTAAGATGACTGGGGAATCCAGCTTGGTCCACATTGTCCATGACCCAAAACCAGGCTGGTATTGTGTGTTATATGACAATTGGTGTTCTCAGATTTGAGAACGTTAGATCACTTTAACTCACTAAAATCACTTCCTTTTTAAAGATTAGTGGTCATTATGTTTTCGTGGACGCGAGAACACTACCAGAACGGCCCCAGCCGACGGACTTCGAGAACTACCGCGAATTCCTGAAGGCAATGGTCCGTTACCTCAAGGCCAACCAGCGCGGGTTTTCCTACCGCTGGTTTGCCCGGCGGGCCGGGTTCAACACCCCGAGCCTGCTCAAGCATGTTCTGGACGGCGACCGCAATCTCGCCACCGATTCCATCGAGAAATTCGCAAAGGGCCTGGGACTCGACGCAAAGGAAAAGGCGGATTTCGAGGCCCTCGTGATGCTCTCCCAGGCAAAGACCGACGAAGAACGGAACTATTACTACGGACGCCTCCGGCGGCACCGCAAACATACCGACGGACGCAAGCAGATGGAGAAGGCCCACTACGAGGCCTATTCACTCTGGTGGACGCTGCCGGTCCGGGAAATGGTCCGCCACCCTGACTTCCAGGAAGACCCGGCGTGGATCGCCCGGCGGCTGTACCCGCCAGTGAAGCCTTATGATGTCGAACGTGCCGTGCGTATTCTCCTTGATACAGGCCTCCTTGTCCGGGGTGAGAACGGGGCACTGAAAGCCGCCCACAACACGCTCGAGACTCCGTCTTCCGTGTCATCCCTGGCGGTCCGCAACTACCACCGGCGGATGCTGGAAAACGTGCTGGCCAGCCTGGACGGGCTGCCGCAGGAGGAGCGGTACGTGACGTCGGTGACCGTGAACCTGACGCGCAGCCAGTATGAAGAACTCAGCCGGCGGATTTCGGCCTTCCAGGACGAAATCCTCAACCAGCTCGTGCCTCCCGCTGATTCCAGCGAACCGCGGGACGTTTATTTCATCGGGTTCCAGGCCGTGCCTGTGACCCGCCAGCAAAGGAGCAAGAAATGAGATTTTTCCGACTGTGCATCGCAATGGCCGCAGTCCTTGTTGCTGCCGTGTCCGGCGAAACCGGGTGTGCCGGCGAGACCGGGGGCGTGAAGACCGGCAACGGCGCGACCATCATCGTTCAGGCGGTCTCCTCCGGACCGGCGGGCACACCGATTGTCGCTGCCAGCGCCACCTCCGCCGATATCCGCAGCGATGACGACGACGGCCCCGAGGGCGAAGACGGTAGCGGCGCAGTCCTCACGGTCAATGAGGGCTACGCGAATGTGGAGTTCGTCGAGATTGAGCTTTTCGACAGCACCGGGTGCGAGACTTTCGGCGATTACGAATTCCTGCCGCCGGTGTCCTGTGAAGATGACCGGATACTCATTGACGGGCCATTCCTGGTGGACCTGATCCTGGGCGCCTCGATCCCCGAAAGCGGCGAATTGACCGTCCCGCCCGGCACCTACAAAAAGGTGAAGATCCGGTTCGGGGAGTCCTCCGGTCTCAATCTGCCGCCGGGTCATCCCCTTGAAGGACACACCCTTTATGCGGCCGGCACCGTCCGGATTCCAAACGAGACTCCTGAAACCACTGACGACGCGGTCTATTCCTACCTCATGCCATTCGACTTCGACGTCGATCCGGAGTTCGAGAACCCGGCGGGCATCCGCATCTCTGACGGCGCCCTGGACCGGATCATCCTTAACCTGGATGTGAACAAATGGTTCACGGACCTGCCGATCGGTGATTGCATCGAGGAGCTGGATCCGATTGTAGAGCCCATCAACTTCGCGGCCGACCTGGAAGGCGACTGCGAGGACGTGGAAGAAGCCCTTAAAGACAACATCGAACAGTCCGGCGACCTCGATCATGAAGAGATCGAGGACGACGATGACTGAGTTGATAGTCCCTGTCCCTGTTCCGGAACGCGCGCAATTAACCCGTAACTGTTAACCCTCAGACACAACCTAAAGGAATCTTTAAAGGAGATATCCATGAAAACCACGATACAGACATCCCTGGCCCTTCTGGCCTCCCTTTCACTCGCCGCCTGTGGAAGCACCGGCAGCGGAAACGGCACTGCCGAGACCGGTGGAGGCATCATCATCCGCGCGACCTCGACCGCATCCGCCCCGGCGGCCGCTGACGTCAAGACCGTCACCGTCAGGGACGATGGTGACGAAGCTGACGATGACGACGGCGACGGCGAGGTCGATTACGAAGGTCATGGCAGCGACGGAACCGTGTTCTATGTGAACTCCGCTTCTGTCTCGATCCGCACCATCGATGTCGAGCTCCCGGAAGGTACTACCTGTGCCGACCTGGGCGCAGTTGCCCTGCCGGAAAATGTCACCTGCAAGGATTCCGAGGAAGACGACGATGACGGCCCCCGTGTCCGCGTGACCGGTCCCTATGTCGTTGACCTCATGGCTGGAACCTCGACGCCGCCCCTGTCCGACCTGCTGCTCCCGCCCCTCGTCTACAACAAGATCAAGATCAAGTTTGATTCAGTGGACGAGGACGACGAGGAGGAACTGGTCGATACAGAAGATCCGATTCTTGGCAACACGCTGGTGGCAGCGGGGTCGTTCAACTACGACTCCACCGACTACACGTTCGATCTGGCCCTGAACTTCGACGAGGAGGTCGAGTTCGAGAACGTCGACGGCGCCGCCATTGACGCCGCGACACTGAACAACCTGATCGTTGAGCTTGACGTCAACTCCTGGTTCGCCAGTGTCGCCGTTGGCGAGTGCCTCATGGACGGTGACCTGA